>DKFO01000002.1:6630-26158 GCA_002452835.1 Candidatus Atribacteria bacterium UBA6794
ATTGTTTCTTATCTAAAAAGAGTATATTACCTTTCCCTATCTTGTCTTGCTAAATTTTTTATAACAAATCAATCCTTTATCTTAAGGTATCGGAATTATTGAAATTCCGCTACCTCAAAATAAGAATCCTGTATATTTTTCCTATACTGGATTTCACAACTCCAACTTTCCAAAAACAAGGGTTAGTAATTTCTTACAAACTCCTTTTAGCAGGACGAACCTCTGAAATAGAAATTAAAAGTTCGTCCTGCTGGTTAATTTGCTCTTGCTCTTTACTTTTCTCTTATTACCAAAGGTATCAAATCTACCGGAAGGTTTTCCGGATTATCTACCAGAGGTGGATTGATAGTGAATTGCCTCGCCTGATGTAATATCTCCTGCCCTTCTGGTCCCAAGATAAATTCAATTAACCTTATGGCCTCCTCCGGATGAGAGGCATTAGCGGGAACAGTCAGGCCGTAGATAATGGGCAGAATATCGAAATCCGGGTTTACAGAGGCAAATCTTTTAAAAGCCAGCTTTACTTTTATATCCGGACACAGCGTTTTATAGCTATCAGAACTTAAATTAATCTCCGGTGGCAATTCTAAAAAATTCAGGCCATGCTGCTCGGCAACACTTTTGTATTCAAAGGCATAATCAAGGTCTCCTGATTGCAGGGGAAAAACCAGGGTCACACTGGAATTTCTCATAACCAGTCTTTCCGGCTCTAGTATTTCCGGTACCAGAATCGTGTAACCATTATCATTTTCTTCTACCTTAATAGGATAGGAAAAATCACCTATAATAGACGTTAAAATATCTTCCTTCCCATAGAAAAGCTCTGCTAGTTTCATAGCCATTAAGGCCCGGTAGCCACAAGAATCAAAACGAGGATCGGATATACCCACCTTAACCTCTTCCCGGGATAATACTTCATACCAATTGTCTATATTGATTTCTCCGGCATATTTACTCTGAGAGCTATAAGCCAGACCTATTGAGTTAGTAGCAAATTGCAGGCACCAATTGGCATAAGCTCTATTTTCTCCCGGCAGCAAAGTCTGATACATCATTTTGGGAATTAAGGAATAATCAGCTACCGCTACCACATCGGCTATGGCCTCTCCGGAAAATAGAGGTACCTCAGTAACATGCCGGATTACCTGAATACTTCCGTGCCCCTCGATTAATACATCTATTTCCGGATGGGCTTCTTCATAAGCCTCTTCTATTACTCTAAAAGGAACCAGCAGGCTTCCAGCAGTCATTACTTTTACCGGTATCTGACCCTGGCTGTAGCCGTTTAGCAATAGGCCGGGAATAAATACCAGCAGCAAAATATTAAGGATGATTAATCGGAATAATTTTCCGGTCATAATTCTCCTTCTCCTAATTATTTTTATTTTATTCTTTCTGTGATTTGTATTAATAACTCAGATTTATTATAGATTAAAGATTAAGGGAAAAGAACTTCAATCTCTTTAATCTGACCGACTTGCTCCTTCCCAGTTAATCCTTCACCTACCAGCCTTAAAGGCCAATACTCCTCTGGTAAGAATTGTCCATTTAATTTATAGGCAACCAGAATGTTATTTTTACGGGCTATGGCAGAAATGGGAAGAGTAACGCTATAACCATCCCCGGCAATAATTTTTACCTCATAACCTTCTTGTACTAAGGCATCATTAAAGGCCTTCCCTTCATGGGGATTTTCATCATCCACCCTGCCTACTAATAACCAGAGTGGAATCCCTTCCCATTCTCTGCCCTTATCATCTACCCATTTGACGCCATGGCAACCTTCGGAGGCACCGGACTCAAAGGTGCCTCTATCCATATTTTCTTCTATAGCCCCTTTTAGATGTAAAGTCCATTCTTTAGGTGCAGGTATTAATTCTATCTCTTCTACCCATTTGCACCACCAATGACCATCAGTAACCTGATTTTTTGCACTTAAGATTGCTATTCTAAGTGGTCCACCCCCCTGAAAAGTAATTTCATTACCATCAGTTTCGTAGGCTAATATAGTCTGCAATTCCTCATGAGGAACTTCCTGCTTGGAAACAGGGTCATAGGTAATATAATCACCCTCAACTATCTGCTTATAACTAAAAGTCATAGCATAACCGTCTCGGGAAATGACTTTAACCGCAGTATCCGGATTTATCCCCCCTACCAGGTTACCTAGCTCTATTAAAGAGACGCCTTTTAATGCAAAAGGTCCTTCTATATCACCGGAGCTTCTCAATCTGCCACCCCAGCCTTCCAAGGAAGGCATTTCCTTGATTTCATCCAAGGTCAGTGTTTTAACGGTATCACCAGCGGTAATTTTTAAAGCAATTTCTTCTTGAACTGCTGTATCACTACTTTGTAGTGCCAAACTACTGTTTGCTACTAAGAGCAAACTTACCAGGACCAAAAGTATTTCCTTTATTAATTCTCTGATACTTATCTTCATATTAAATTCCTCCTATCTCTTTATTTATTTCTTGTTTCTTGCTTATTTTTTTACAGAATTTAATTATTAGCTCGTTTTCCACTTCATTTTTTCTAATCTATAAATCTTCACCTCCTCAATTCTTTTTATTTTTTTTATTTTTTAAAGATTACTAACCATCTCCTCCCCTCTGCTCCCTCTCTACTAAACTGTTTTCTATTTATTTCCTATCTAATAAATTAAAAATGTTCAATCTCATCACCAAGTTACCCATCCATCCCCATCTTTAACCCTTATTACTGGTTATTAACATCCTAAAAACAATAAAGATGATCAGAGAGATTAATATTCCTATAGCAGCAATGGGGCGAGCATAATCTAAGCCATAATTGAAACGGTCAGAGACTAAAACTGGTAGTACCTTGCCCTTTATTCCTAGAAACGAGACATTATAGGCCAGAATCATGACCGCTCCAAACTCACTTACTCCCCGGCCCCACATGAGGATAGAACCCGAATAGATGCTTTTCATGGCTAAAGGTAGTGAGATATACCAGAAGGTCTGCCAGGGGGAAGCACCGTAGGTAAAAGCAATCTCTTCCAACTCAATATCAATCGCCTTAAACCCCTCCTTGGCCGAATCAATAAGAAAGGGTATGCTAACAAACACCATCGCCAGAATTACCCCATAAAAGGTCTGAAAAAAGTCAATCCCTAAACTATGAAAAACTTTCCCCAGAAAATAATTTCTACCGAATACAAAAAGGAGTGCTACCCCAGCTGCAGAATGAGGGATGACAATGGGTATATCGATAACTGCCTCCAGTAATCTCTTCCCCCAAAATTGGCGCCTGGCCAGAAGATAGGCCAGAGGTACTCCTAACAATAAACCACTAGCGGTAGCTAGTAAGGCCGCAATAATGGTCAAAGAGATGGAATTATAAACTTCAGCATCTAAAACCGTCTCCCTTAAGGTAGATATAGGAGTGTAAAAAATTGTTTTTAAAGGTGGTAGAAGAATAAATATTATTGCTATAAAACCTAAGATAATAAAACCTAAATAAAACCCATCAATCTTTGTTTTCATCTTACTCTTGACCCTTACAAGATATTCAAGGGGAATGCTTCCCCTTGAGATCCCCTGAATTAGAAGCAAAATATATTGTTATTTATTTATTAAATAATTTTATATTATCTTATAGTATCGAAATTTTTTGAAATTCCGATACTATTAAATATTTTCATATTTCCATAGATATTTTTACCGTTCCCCTTTGCCGGTAAGAATCAGGCACAAATAAAAAAGCAGCGCCTTTTTAATACTTACTCATCTTAATTAATGAATCAGTATCTTTAAAAAAGCACTGCTTCCGTGATTAACTTCATTCTTCTCTCCTTTCCAAATACGGGAGGCAGGAACATTTCTATTCCAGCCCTTAAGACTTTTCGTCTTGCGTTTACCAGTCATAGAAGGATATCTCTTTAGACTAGGTAAATCGAAGAGATTGCGGTCTTAAATTTATCGCAATTTTATTTCTTTACATTTTATCTGTTTAATATCTACTTGTAAAGTATAAAGGCTAAATATATTTTGTCAACCTTATCCTAGAAGTTATTTAATCTTCCGTAGCTATCATGACATTACTGGCCTTAATCACGGCATAGACTTCTTTCCCTTCTTCCAGACCCAGGTTCTCTACAGATTTTTTAGTAATAACAGAAGTAATCTCCAGGCCATTTGGTAATTCGATAATTACCTCATCGTTTACCACTCCTTCGGTAATGGCCTTGACCTTGCCCTTGAGTACATTTCTGGCACTTATTTTCATCTTAGATTCCTCCCTTATGATATTTTTTTATATTATTTTATTATATGTTGTTAGATATATTTATTATACACCATCTATGATTATTCCTCATCCCTTTAGACTTACTTTCTCTTCTACAAAATGAAAAAATGAGAACTGAAAAACCCTCTTGCTATTAATCTTACGGATACTACTCTGTAAAAAAGTTTTTAATTTGCATTTGTCCAATTTTCTAGAAAGTGTTAATATATTGCTAATGGTAGCATAAACAATGGAGTATAATCATCATATGAGTTTTATTGTTTTCAATCTCCTGGGGGGGCTAGCCCTATTTATATATGGTCTTTTTGTCTTAAGCGACGGACTGAAGAAAGTTTTTTTGAAAGAGCTTAAGAATATTTTAAATAAAATGACCAGTAGCGCCATTAGAGCAGTTGGATTTGGGGCCTTTATTACTGCCATCATTCAAAGTTCAAGCATTACTGTAGTAACTATGATTGGTCTTTTAAATGCTGGTTTGGTAAATTTAGAACAGTCAATAGGAGTCATGCTGGGAGCAAAGATTGGCACAACGATCACTGCCCAAATTGTGGCTTTTAAAATCGGCTTGTATTATTTTGTTTTCATTATTTTGGGTTGTATCCTACTTTTCTTTTCCAGAAAAAAAAACATACAAAACATAGGCCAAATTATCCTGGGATTCGGAATACTATTTTTGGGAATGCAGACTATGTCTCAAGGAGCTCAAGCCATCCAAGAAATTCCTTTTTTTACCACTATTCTTAATCATTTCAGCCAGAATGCTATTATGGGTATTCTAGCTGGGGCTTTATTTACTGCTATTGTTCAATCCAGTTCGGTCACTACAGGTTTGGTTATCGCTATAGGTATGGAAGGTGCTCTAACTTTGCCAGCCGCTATCACATTAATTATGGGAGCCAACATTGGTACTTGCATTACTGGACTGTTAGCTTCTTTGACCTCCTGTAAATCTGCCAAACAACTCGCCGCAGCCCAATTTACAGTAAATATTCTGGGAGTAACGATTTTCACCTTTTTCCTTCTACCTTTTAGTAATCTTGTTGCCTTAACCAGCAATGATTTAGGTCGTCAGATTGCCAATGCCCATACTTTATTTAATATTATAATTTCTTTATCCGCTGTTCCTTTTATTGGTTTTTTAGAAGCCATGGCCAGCAAAATTATTTCTGGTCCAGCAGAAGACATTGATAGAGGAACAAAATATTTGGAGTATAAGATACTAAATATTCCCAGTTTGGCTCTTTTTCAGGCTCAGAAGGAAGTTTTGCATATGGCCAATATAGCGAAAGGAATGTTAGAAAAATCCCAAAGGGTAATGTTTTCAGGAGATAAAAATTTAATTATTGCCGTAAAAAACGAAGAATCAAGTGTTGATGAACTTCATCATATTCTGGATGATTATTTAACCAGAATTTCTTCTCACTCTCTTTCTAAAGAAGAGTCCCAAAACTTAGCAATCTTAATTCATAGTGTTACCGATATTGAAAGGGTGGCTGACCATGCCAATAATATAGTTGAGATATCAGAATTTAAACTAAAAAATAATATGACCTTTTCGGACTCAGCGGAAAAAGAGTTAGACCTGATGTTTTCAAAAGCCATTGCTTCTTTTTCTTCTGCTATCGAAGCCCTGGAAAAAAATAGCAAGGAACTTGCTCAAAAAGCCATTTCCTTAGAAAATGAGATTGATATTCTGGAAGAAAAACTGAGGGAAAATCATCATAATCGACTAAAAGCAGGAATCTGTCGGCCAGAAGCAGGACCTATCTATTTAGAAATCATAATGAATCTGGAACGTGTTTCTAACCATTCAGAAAATATTGCCAGTGGGGTAATAATGGGTTTTTAAAAATATATTGTCCCCACAGCATGCCTCCCTCTGACACTTTTCAGGTATGGTAGTCTTATGTGTTTATACCTGAGAAAAAGTAGCCGGTCCCATTTTTAACAAAAAATTCTCTGGTAAAACTATTCATTATATTACTCCTTTAATTTTCACAATTTACACCTTAGTCAATCACACTATTGAATCTTATTATCATTATCTGAACTTCAATAACTTTAATATTCCTCTTCAATGCGAACTAAATCTACAAAGATAGAGGTTGTCTCCCCAGGATAGACCCAGCTATCCTCAAGCCAGGTATGGTATCCGTCTTTAATGATGGTGACCTCATAGAAGCCCTCTTTTAAATTGTTAATCATCTTGACCTGATTGGCAGAAGTAGTTGCTTGGTATATCCCGTTAACAAATATCTTAGCATTGCTTTCATTACAGTATACCGCCAGTGATCCTTCTTGGTACTCTGGCTGCATCTTTACCTTAATACGGTAAGTGCGATCAGGATAAATTCTTACCGTTTCAAAATAATCTAAGTAACCCTCTTTGGTAATCCGCAGCTCGTAATTTCCCTCCTCAATATTTTCTATGATGACTGGCTGATTAGCCAAGGTTCTTCTATGGTAATTACCATCTAAGTAGATTAGGGCATGATCAACATCACAGACAATCTCTAAACTGCCAGTCTTCTTTGCCTTCTTTAGATTCACACTCAATTGAATATTTTGGTTGGGTTTTACCTCCACTCTTACCGACCAGTCAAAATAACCTTCTAAGGAAACCCGAATATCGTGAGGACCTTCTGTGACCTGATTTAAATAGACATCTTTATTTTTTTCTGTTAATCCCTTATATTGACCATCCAGATAAATCCTGGCATTTTCTCGGTCACACTTAATAGCAATAGAGCCATATTGCACCAGCCTTTGCAAAGTTGTACTTAAAAATGCAGTCCGCTCGGGGTTAACCTGGATTGTGCTCTCCCATCTCTGATAACCAGGCTGTTCTACCCGCACCAGATGTTCACCAACTTCTATTCTATCCATTATCAGAGGGGTTCTGCCTACATAACGATCGTCCAGATAAACTTCAGCCCCTTCTGGAGAGGAATTTATGCTCAGTTGCCCGGTTCTTATCCTTCTCTCGGCAACCTGATAATGCAAAATATTACTACTTACCCATTTCTGGGTTGGTAATCCTGTCAGAATGCCCTTTATCCGTTGGGTAAATCTATCGAACCCTTCTTCCATTTTGGGAAAATCCTCCTTTTCCAATCTACTCTGTAAATCTCGGATAATCACTATTGGTTCAGTCATGGCAAACCCTTGAACATACTCAATACCGGGGGGTGATCCTGGTTCAATGATGCCCTCAATGTAGTATTCCCGATTAGCTTGTACATATTGGTTCTTTTGATGTTGGTTAGGAAATAACAATCGGATATCCCCCCGGGTATCATAGCCAAAGATAGTCACATAGGCATTTTTGCTGGTTTTAAAATAAATCCGAATCCTCTCACCCTGTTCATAGGTGGCCTCAGTACCCTTATCTAATCTTAAAGTTAGGTAAAAATCAGGTCTGGGATTAATAATCTGAATACTCTTTTTAAAAACCTCTGGCTGTTGGGCTATAGCCACAGATGATATTCCCACTAATAGAATGATAATAAAAAATAAAAAGATATAGAAATAAGCTAAAGAAGAATTAGGAAAAAATAATTTATTGTTTTTTCTATCTAATATCTCTAATATCTTCATAAATATACACCTCTATTATTTATTATTTCATTTAAGCACTAAATATACTTTTAAATGGTAATGAATTTAACTTATCCAAAAAGAAAGATAATACTTTTTATCTTTTTTTAGTTTCATCTTTACTAAAGACAGGCAGAAACCATCAAGTATGGTTTCTGCCTTGAGGTACTTACTTAGGTAATGATGTTAATGTTAAGGAATTTTTGTTAAGCCTATATCACCAATATCAACAATTTCCCCCGGACTTACCTGGACTTCTTCCCCTGAATCAGTCTCATAAGGGGCATAACCAGCTGCTGAAATAGTAAGGTGGTAGCTTCCCACAGGAAGATTGGTAATCAAAAAATCACCTTCTTCATCAGTCTCAGTAGCGCTCTCAAAGTTATAGTTGCTTCCTCCAGACAGAGTAGCAATGACCTCGGCTCCACTGATATACTCTCCCGAAATAGAATCTAGCACACCTCCTGAAATACCTCCCGGCTCTTCAGTTAAAAATACTACATCAACTACGGTACCGGAATCAGCTATTACCTCAATGTTTTCTTGGTAATTACCATACCCCTCTGTATACACCGTTAGAGTATAATTACCTGCCGGGACATCAAGAAGAATAAAGGAACCATCAGCTAAGGTAACTGTTTTATTGGTAAAGGAATAGATTCCACCAGTAAGTTCTACTTCTGCCTCAGCTATACCTACGAGAGATAAATTGGCGCTATCATAAAGAGTGACACTACCAAAGACCTTACCAATCCCTTCTGGAACCTCTCCGCTGGAATAAGTTTCCGAAGAAAGACTGATAACTGGTTTCATCTTATATCCTCCATTGCCAGTCTGTATTACGGATTTTTGGGCGTCAAAATCGATGGTTAGTTTGGTAATCATGCCTTCTACGATTTCAAAAGGATGGTTCAATTTAATTCCACTACTAAGACTACTGGGAATTTCCAGGGGTACTGTCAGTGGTCCCTCCTCCCCTGCTACAACCAGGGAAGCCTCTGTATTTAGGAATAATCTGAGTTGAGTATATTGATGGGGTTCCAATTCCAAAGAGGCTAATAGTAGAGAGGAACCCTCTAATTCTAGAAGGTTAAGCGGGTAACCAGTAGGCCATTCTGTTAAAGATACCCAGTAACCTTCTTCTCCCTCCACTGCTATATGCCCTTCTATCTTAGAAAGCTCAATATTCACCTTTTGATAATCTCCCGGGGCATCAGTAAGATAAATCTCGAGAGTTCCTTTACCGACACTCGCTCCTCCTGTTTCTGTCTCTGAATTATTTGATCCTGCTGCTCCTGAATCGTTTTCGTTCTCTGATTGATTTAAATCATTAGTGGGAGTTACTAAATCATTCATACATCCACTAAGAAAAACAACACTGAGTCCTAACAGTAATACAAATTTAAGATATTTTTTCATTTTACTCTCTCCTTTTTTATTTAAAATAGATGTTTATTATTGGTAATTTTTCACATTTAGTAAACTAGTAAAAGTCATTAGTGTTGTGTTTTACATATTCTTTTCTTTTTGTATATATTCCTCTGTATATATCACCCCCACACTTTGTTAATAAGTCCATTTACTTTGTTTTGGTATCTTGCTCTTTTACACTTTTGTAAGCTACTACGAAAAATTAACCCAAGATGTTACCTTTCCTCTATTATTATTTATTATTTAAAGGGAGGAAGGGCCTCGCAGCCCTTCCCTTAGGAGGTTTATTTGGCTTTACAAAAGCGCCCGGTTTCAGCCTAATCTTTGCTCATTATTCAAAAATAGGCTCTTGAGCGGGTTCTGGAGTTTCCTCTTCTTCTGGAGCAGGCTCTTGAAGAAGAGTTCCCTTTATTACATCCACCTTCCTTTCTTCTTTATTGTCTAGCCTAATGAGATAAACTATTTCCTCTTCTTCTTCTACCAATCTTGCCTCTACTGCAGCTCTATCTGGATTGCTATCCAAGACAGTAGCTACCGCTTGCCCTAAGGAGACTTTGGTTTGTGGTAAAAGAGCAACTGCTGGACTAGACTCAGCTAATTCTACGCTTTCCAATATCTCTCCAGTTTGAGCATCTACCTTCACTTCTACCTTATTACTCAATTCGATAAGGTAGACCGGACCGCCCAAGAGTGGGTCAGTGAATCAGGCAGCAACCGCCTTGGTCTCAGGAAAGGAAGCTAAAGCTACTTTAATAGCCTCATCCATAGGGATACGCTCCGGCACTGTTGGTTGCTCTTCTATAGTTGGAGCTGGCTGTTCCACTCCCAATTCCTGAGTCCAAGCTGCAAAACCAAGTCCGACACCAAGCAACAATACCACTAACATTCCAAGAAGATAACGGTTCCCTTTCATTTTTCTCACCTCTTTTCTATTTTTATTTGACGAACTTCCTTCGTCTGAAAATAAGATAATCCCCAAAGATGAAAAGGTAATGAATCTAACATTAATTTAAGATGAAAAAGGAAAATTTTTAGTATAATTATAGTAAGGAAAAACTTTGGTATAATAAAAATAAAATGCGTATCTTAGTAGTAGAAGATGAAAAAAAATTAGTTGAGATTATAAAAAAGGGGTTAGTGGAAGAGGGTTATTCAGTTGACATTGCCCTTGATGGAGAAGAAGGGCAATATATGGCTGAAAATACCCCCTATGACCTGGTAATTCTGGATATCATGTTGCCCAAAAAAGATGGAATTGCTGTTTGCCAGGAGTTGCGATTAAAAGAAATTAATACCCCTATATTGATGTTAACGGCAAAAGATCGGGTAGAGGATAGGGTAAAAGGGCTAGATTCCGGAGCCGATGATTATCTGGTGAAACCTTTTGCCTTTAGTGAACTGGTAGCCCGGCTAAGAGCTCTTCTACGTCGAGAAGCTCTTTCTAAATCCCCTCGACTACAGGTAGGGGATTTGGTTATGGACACTCTAACCCGAGAGGTGTGGCATGGAGAGAAAAAGATTGAATTAACCACTAAGGAATATGCCCTCTTAGAGTACTTTATGCGTCATCCTAACGTAGTAGTTACCCGAACTATGCTTATGGAAAAGGTATGGGATTATGATTTTGAAGGTATGTCTAATATTATAGATGTCTATATTCGCCGCCTACGATTCAAACTGGGTGAGGAGGGGGCAAAAAGTATTATTGAGACAGTAAGGGGAGCCGGTTATCGGTTAAAGGAACTATGAATAAAGAAACCATAAAGTTTTTCCAAAGTGTTAAATTTCGCCTGACTGTTTGGTATCTCATAGTTATAAGTATCCTACTTTTTATCTTTGCTCTTGTTTCTTACCTTACTCTTTACCACAACCTGTATCAAAATTTGGACGATAATTTAATGAGTAGGTTAATTAAATTACGGGATTTACTACAAGAGTCTGGAGACAACGTTGATATAAATATGGAAAGAGAGTTAGGAGAAATTATCCTAATTTATTATCCGGATGGAATACTCTGGAAAAGTTCTGGGCCTTTTATTGATACCCCTGATATTGTCCCCATGGTGCAGGAAGTAGCCAAAGGAGCTCATCTCTTTTTTAATATCACCACCACCTACGGTTGGGGAATCCGATTCTATGCTTCCCCAGTTACTATAGAAGAGAATTCCTTTATATTATTAGTAGGTCGTCATTTTGACGAAATAGAAACTATTTTGGCTAGGTTGCGCACCATCTTTATTCTCTCTGGTTTAGCAATGATAGTTTTGGCTGGTATTGGGGGATTATTTTTAGCTAACCGAGCACTTCATCCGGTAGATCGGATAACTCGCACTGCTCAAAAGATAGGAGAAGGCAGCTTAAGCCATCGCATAGAGGTCCATGGAGAGGATGAGCTGGGAAGATTAGCCCTTACTCTAAACCAGATGATAGCCCGTCTGGAGGACGCTTTTAGTCGCCAGCAGCAATTTGCTGCTGATGCCTCTCATGAATTACGCACTCCTTTATCTGTTATTCAAGCGGAAGCAACTCTAGCTCTCGATAAAGAGAGAAGTGAAGAAGAATACCGAAAAGCTTTGGAGGCAATCTCTCAAGAAGTTTTTTATATGTCCTCTATAATCGATAAACTGCTCTTTTTAGCTCGTAGTGATACCCAGCGGGAACAATACCATTTTAAAGAAGTAAACATCCGTGAACTGATTATTGATTTGTTGACTAATGTAGAAGTACTTGCCCAGGAAAAAGGGCTGGAATTAGAAATAGGAACGATAGAAGACCTCGCAGTAAGAGGAGATAGAGATAGATTAAAACAACTTTTTTTTAATCTTTTAGAAAATGCTATCAAGTATACCTCGAAAGGGAAAGTCTCTATCTCGGCTGTTCAAAGAGATAAGATGGCAGTAGTAACTATTGCTGATACTGGTATTGGTATCCCCACTTTAGACCTTCCTCATATCTTTGAGCGCTTTTGGCGAGCAGATAAAGCCCGTTCTCGAGAAAAAGGAGGAACAGGTTTGGGATTAGCTATTGCTCAAGAAATTGCAAAAGCCCATGGGGGAAAAATTGAGGTAGAAAGCAAATTGAATAAAGGAAGTACTTTTTCAGTCATGTTGCCCATCTACTCGGTTACTCCTGGAGTTCAAGTAAAAAGAAAATTAAAAGGGAAGAGAATTAGCACAACAAGAACTATAGGGTATAATCAATTTTAAGGGTAATTATGTCAAAGGACCGTCCCCTGAAATAATGTTGTCAGTAGAACCATCCCCATGACAATTAGTTCATTTATCTCATTTATTGCTCCGAGTACATCTCCACCAATCCCTTCTATTTTTCTCACCGAATAAGCTACCAGGCAAGCAGTTACCAAGCAGGTTATGAGAAAAAGATAAATACAATTATAGGAAAATATGAAGTAGCTCAAAATAGCAGTAAATAAAGTAGCGATAAATAATTCCTTCCTCCCTAAATATAAGGTAAACATCTGGGCTAAGGTATTGTCAGTAGAAGCTGGTTTTCCCTGGTAACCTGCCAAAACCATGCTCCATCTCCCCATCATAGGGGCAAGCAAGAGGGCATCCCTTTTAGCTGTATCTGGTAAACTGAATAAAAGTAGGTATTTCAATAAGATTAATAAAATTAAAGCCAGAGTTCCCTTGGCTCCCACGGAACCATCTTTCATAATACCAATAATATCATCTTTATTTTTACCACCGGAAAATCCATCCACCATATCGGCAAAACCTTCCAGATGTAGACCACCACTTAGGAAAACCCATATGGTAAGGATAATTCCAGTATGAAGAGAGGAAGGTAGAGTAATAAATTTCAACAGCTGATCAAGAGCAAATAAAATTATTCCTATGATGATACCAACTAAAGGGAAAAAGATACTGGATTGGGAAAAATTTTTTTTAATATTTTCTTTACTTTCCTCATCTTTCCTGAAAAAAGGAATGGGGAGAGGGAGGATAGTAAGAAAAGAAAGGGCAGTTAAAAATTTCCTCAAAATGTTACCCATTATTATTCCCTTTGATTAAAAGCGGGATACCGGCTACCATCAGATAGACCTGGTTAGAACTGGAAGCAACCATTTGGTTAGCTTCACCAAGTAGGTCTCGAAAAAAACGCCCGCTAACATTAGCGGGAACTATACCCAGACCTACCTCATTAGATACCATAATAACGGTAGCCTGGCAAGATAATGACTTATCAATGATCTTTCTTATTTTCTCTTTAATCTTCTCGGCAAGTGCTGATAGTGACTCTCCCTCATTACCATCCTGCATAAGATTGGAGACCAAAAGAGTTAAACAATCAATGATAATTACTTCGGTCTTATTACCATTTTCTTCGATAATCCGCTCTACCTGATAAGGCTCTTCCCATGTTTCCCAGTTCTCTGGCCTCCTCTGGCGATGCTGGGCAATTCTGGTAGCCATCTCCTCATCTAAGGGCTGAGCAGTAGCAATAAAGCCAATATTTTTGCCAAGCTTTATTGCCAGGGACTCGGCAAAAGAGCTTTTACCACTACGCACTCCACCAGTTATCAAAATGAGTTTTCCTTTAATTTGATTCATACTAAATCCTTTTTAAATCATCAAAGGTAGCCATTTCATTTAATAATTTAAATCCTGCTTCTATAAAATTCATACCAAATATCGCTCCCGTCCCTTCTCCCAGACGCATTTCCAGATCAAAGATAGGAAGCATACCCAGATGAGTCAGGGCTACTCGATGACCCTTTTCCTTAGAACAATGGCTGGCAAAAAGATAATCTTGAACCTGAGGAGCTAATTTTACGGCCAGCAAGGCACAGGCTCCAGATATTAAACCATCTAAAACTATCGGTATTCTTCTATGGGCTGCAGCTAAAATACAACCTACCAGGCCACCCAGCTCAAATCCCCCTACTTTAGACAGTACCTCTAAAGGGTCTTCCGGATCAGGTCTGTTCCAAGCAATAGCCTGTTTAATTACCTCTATCTTATGAGGCACTGCATCTGCCTTAAGTCCAGTTCCGGTATCCACTACATCCTCTATTTCAGCACCAGTTAATAGACTAATGATGGCACTACTGGCCGTAGTATTTCCAATTCCCATTTCTCCCAATCCTATCAGGCCTATTTCCCTTTGTTCAAATGCGTCTTCAAAAACCTCATAGCCTATCTCAATCGATCTTTCTGCCATTTCTTCAGTCATAGCTGGTTCTTTTGCCATATTATTAGTACCAGGGGCTATCTTACAGTGCATGATACCTGACTTTTGGGATAAGTCGCCTCTCACTCCTATATCAGTTATCACTATCTCTAGGCCAAAATGACGAGCCAATACATTGATAGCTGCACCGCCCTCTAAAAAATTTAACACCATCTGATAGGTAAGCTCAGCAGGATAAGCGCTTACTCCCTCCGCAGTCACTCCATGATCAGCCGCCATCAGAAAAATTACCTTTCTCTTCAAGTAGGGATTTAAGCAACCATAAACACCAGCCGCCCTTGCTATCAGTTCTTCCAGCCGTCCTAAACTTTTGCTAGGTTTAGTTAAAGTATCGAACTTAGCTAAGGCATTTTGCTGGACATGATCATCAATAGAGGGAATACCTTGCCTAATTTTTTCAATTTTATTACTTTTCAATTACCTGTTTCCTCCAATCTTTCCCTGGAACTTGAAGGTGATTAATATCATTGATAGACTCCACCCAAAAAATATCAGGATTATGGTAAATTATAATATTTAAAGCAGTAGAATACTGTTTAATATACCAAATTTTTTCTAAAGGGATATCTAAAGCGATACTAATAATAATTCTTGTTACTCCACCATGACAAACTATGGCGATAGTATTAATAGTATTACCTTGTTCATCATTATCATATTCGGTAATTATTTTCTTCAGACCACACTTAACCCGCCTTTTCAAATCAGAAATACTTTCTCCTCCAGGAAACGGCCGATAAGGTTGTCTCCACCTATCTCTAAATTGTTCTTTACTATTTTCTGGATCAATTTCCTCCCAGCGCAATCCTTCCCACTCTCCAAAACATATTTCTCTAAAGAGAGGTTCTATTTGTAAGGTAAGACTGTGCTTGCTGGCAATAATGCTGGCAGTATGAATGGATCTCTTCAAGTCACTACTATAGATGGCCTGGATAGGAAAATCTTGCAAGCGATTTGCTAACTGCTCTGCCTGCCAGATTCCCTTTTCAGTAAGACCAACATCCTGCTGCCCGGAAAAGCGTTCCTCAGCATTACTGAAAGTCTCTCCATGTCTGATAATCAGAAATTTCAACATACTAATCTTAGCCCTCAGCTCTTATCTTAATTTTTTATTATTTTATATTTTACTTTTTGTTATATCAATTTTATAGAAAAGGTAAGACCGGCAACAGGAGTGACCAGCCTCTTTATGCTATAGCTTTAAGCAAAACTGCTAACAATGCCCGAGATTAAGACAATTTTATACATTATGGTCATAATTTATCTGATTTGCTAAACTAATCTTTGGTGGAAACAGATATTGATTTTAGAGAGATAGGAGGAAAACAATATTGACCTAACACCCACTCTGCTTTATTTCCTACTGCTATAATATCTCTTAAGATTTCTAAGGCATTCCCAGCAATCATTACATTTTTAATTCTACCGGCAATTTTCCCATTAACGATCTTATATCCTAATTGCACATTATTGGAAAAAGCCCCACTGAGAATATTACCCTGTCCCAATCCTAAGACCTGGTCCACCACAATTCCTTGTTTGATATCCTTAATCATATCCGAAAAAGAGGCCTCACCTTCTGAAACAACCAGATTACTTATCCCGGGAGAAGGAGCAGAATGAAAACTATTTCTGATACCATTACCAGTAGGCTCGACACCTGCTTCTACAGCATTTTGTAAATCATAATAATAGTTCTTCAGGATGCCTTTTTCCACCAGTGGTAAACGCTGCATAGTAATACCTTCATCATCATAAGGAGCGCTTCCTCCAGCATAATCAATAGTTCCATCACTGTAGATGGAAAGAAAAGAATTCCATAGAAGCTGACCCTGCTTCCCCCCTAAGGGAGAAATTTTTTTATTAACCATCCTGCCATTTAAACCTACCACCAGGGGTAATAGTAATACCAGTAAGGCCTTGGGAGTAAAAACGGCCGGCATATTGCCACTTTCTATCTCTACTATTTTTTTACCCCAATTTAATTTTCTTTCTACTTTTTCCCAGAGAGATTCAAGAGAAAAATTGGCTTTACCCCACTGTTGAGATTCCTCTAACATCATCATATCATCCTCTTTGGTATCCTGAATCATAACTGCATTAGAAAATAATGTTTTTCGATAATTAAAAGATGCACCATAGCTATTCCCATACTGCACCTCTCTCTCCTGTTTGGCAATCCCAACATCACAGCGTAACTCAGAATTGAAGGTATGAACTCGCTGCACTATATCATTTCCTATCTTTATCATCTCTTCGATACTTTCCTCAGCTACTGCAGAATCATACAATTTTGGTTTATCCTCCTGTTGTTGAGCAGAACCAATTTGTTCGGGAAAATCAAAAAGTGCCGCATGCCCAAATTGAGCTACTTCAATTGCCTTCTCGGCCATAGTCTCAAATTGGCTTTCCGAAGTAGCAGAAGAAAAACCTATCTTACCATCCTTAATAACCCTCAATGCCCAGCCCTCTATTTCTTCTGAATGGACTGATTTTAACTGATTTACCTCATAATCAACTGGAGTTGTCTTATAATTTACTTTAAATAATTCACCAGATTTTACTCTCTTACTTAACTTGGCTATGAGTTGTTGCATATTAATGTCTACCTCCTACTACTACTTTTCTGATACGAATATGAGGGCTGCCAAAGGTTACCGGCAAAGGCTGCTGTCCACCTTTGCCGCACCCTCCCCCTGATTCAATGATGGCCAGGTCATTGCCAATGCCCTCAATATGATATAATGTCTCAAATAAATTACCAGTCAAGGTTATATCTCTAAGTGGCTCAGTAATTTTACCATTTTCAATCAGATTACCCTCTCCTGCACTGAAGGTAAACATCTCAAAAGTAGTATTACCTCCATAAAACTGGCGAGCATAAATTCCCTTTTTAATATCATTAAATAATTCTTGATAAGGTATCTTTCCCTCTTCGATATAAGTGTTGGTCATGCGAACTATTGGTTTAAAATGATAACTTAAAGCCCTGGCATTTCCAGTGAGAGATTCCCCCATTCTGGCTGCTGTTTCCCGGGAATGGAGTCTTCCTGATAAAACACCTTCTTTGATCAGATAATTTTTTCTGGTAGGAACTCCTTCATCGTCATATTTAGAAGATCCCAATAAACCTGGTAAAGAGCCGTCGTCCACTACATTGAGCTCTTCTTGAGCAACTCTTTTTCCCAACTGCATTAATTTTTGCATGCGGGGGTCTTCAGCCAAGAAATCTGCTTCACTTAAATGACCAAAGGCCTCATGAATAAAAACCCCAGCCAAAAGTGGGTCCAGAACTACAGTATATTCACCACCAGGGACAGATTTAGCCTGTAATAAGTTTACCGCCCTTTGTGCCGCTTTTTGGGCTACAGCAGAAAGCTGTTCAGCTGGTTCATATCCCCGAATAGTGCCGATACTTTCATTAGCCATCTGAACATCATCACCATTACGGGCAATAGCAGTAAAATGAATACTAAGATAAGGGCGTTCCTCCCTGAGATAAGTGCCCTCCGAATTAGCAAAATGAACTATGCTATAACGATCAGTATAATCAACAATTGATGATTGTATCTGGGGACTAAAGTCAACTATAAGGTCGCTGTAGTTTTTCATCAGAGAGGCTTTTTCTGTTAAGCTAACTTTTCTGAAATCACGTCCAGATTCTGGTATCTCTGGTAGCAATTGCTCCACCACTGGCTCTACCGGGGCAAAATAACTCTTCTGATCACCAATCAGAGTAGCAATCTCAACAGCTTCTTTCACTTTTTTTTCTAAATCATCCCACCGATTAAAAGTAACAAATCCCCACCGTCCTTTTACCAGAGCCCTGACATTACCTCCTATCTCCTGTGAGCTACTAATTTTTTCCAGTTCTTTCCCTTGAAAATGAATATTAGTTGATTCATATTCCTCCAGACGAATTTCCACATAATCTGCTTTTTGTCCGGAAAGAGCATCTGTCAGTCTGTTACGCATAGGTTTCCTCCTACTCCTGCTTTAATGTGTTTATCTTCTCTATTCTTATTTTTAGCTAATTTTGCCATTATAATATCCTTTACTTTCTTTACTCTTCAAATTGTTCATTACTATCTTCCATAATACTCTGTTCTGCCAGGTAAATGGACCGCTCTAACCACCATACCCATTCACTCCATTTTTTATCTATATTTTTGTTCTGCTCTTTCAGACAAATCAATCCATTCATCTTAGCATCAGTGTCATCTGCATAAAAAAGAGCAATAGCGGGAAGAATGCTGGGAAGTTTAGGGGAACCAAATTCAAATTTGCCATGATGGCTTAAGATGGCATGTTTAAACATAACTGCTAAGTCTTCAGGAAAGTCTTTAATCTGTTTGATTTTTTCATTAATCATTTCCGTTCCTATAATAATATGACCAATCAATTTTCCCTTATCAGTATGCTCAATAACCCCATCCAGTTTGTATTCCTCAACCTTACCAATATCATGAAGAAGAGCAGCGCTAATTAAAAAATCTCGGTTAACCTGAGGATAAATCTGACAGATAACCTCACATAGCTGGATAACATTAACAGTATGTTCGGCTAATCCTCCCTTATAGGCTTGATGTAATTTTTTGGCAGCCGGGGCCTTTTTAAATTTTTCCCGAAAAAAAAGATCATCAAAAAAGGAAATGAGCAGTGTTTTTAAATGATGATTTTTAATAGAAGTGACTTTATCATCAATTTTCTGCATCAATTCTCCAATATCTCGGGGTGTAGAGGGAATAAAATCTTCTAAAGAAGAGGGAAGAGCTTGCTCTAAGGATTTTATACTTATCTGGAGTTGTCCATCACTCTTCTTTTTGATTACCTGTCCTTCAATTTGTGCAAATTGCATCTTTTCAATCTCTGGCAACTTTTTCTTAGAAAGGTCCCAATAAATAGCCTCGATTTCACCACTACTATCGGTAATTTTTAAAAAACCATCTACCGTTTTACCATCTCGGCGTAATTTAAATTCTGCTTCCTTGATATAGATACCCACGGGCAAGCCCGT
>DKFO01000017.1 GCA_002452835.1 Candidatus Atribacteria bacterium UBA6794
AACCTGTATTTTAAATAATGTTATTATATAATATACCTACAGTATTTTAACTAATTTTTTGTTTTTCTTTTAAAACTGCCTGAGCTGCTGACAGCCTGGCAATAGGAACCCTGAAGGGAGAACAACTTACATAATTTAAACCTGCTCTATGGCAAAATTCAACCGAATTTGGTTCTCCTCCATGCTCGCCACAAATGCCAATCTCTAAATTGGGATTAGTTTTTCTACCTAATTTGACTCCCATTTCCACTAATTGTCCCACACCATCAATATCAATTACTTCAAATGGATTTTCTTTTAGAATGCCATCTTCAACATACTTTAATAAGAATTTCCCTTCGGCATCATCCCGACTGATTCCAAAAGTGGTCTGGGTTAGGTCATTGGTACCAAAAGAGAAAAATTCAGCTAATTGGGCAATTTCATCAGCAGTTAAAGCCGCCCTGGGTAATTCGATCATAGTACCAATTTTATATTCTAAATCAATTTTTTCTCTGGTAAATATTTCTTCTGCTAACTGTTTTATTCTATTATAAATTGGCTGTAGTTCATTAATATGACCAACCAAGGGTATCATAATTTCTGGTTTTACCTTAATTCCTTGTTTGGTTAGTTCTACGCTAGCTTCAAGAATAGCTCTTGCTTGCATTTCATATATTTCTGGATAAAGTAATCCTAAACGACAGCCTCTTAAGCCCAGCATGGGGTTCATTTCCTGTAACATTTTTATTCGTTCCAATATTTTTTCTTGCTTTTCCAGTTCTGCCTGATTATCTTTTTTTATTCTTAAAGTAGTAATTTTAACTAAGGTATCTTCGAAATTTGGCAGAAATTCATGTAAAGGTGGGTCTAATAGGCGAATAATTACTGGCAGACCTTGCATTGCTTTTAAAATACCAATAAAATCACTTTTTTGCATAGGTAAAAGTTTATCAAGTTCAATCTGTCTCGCTTCTTTATGGTCAGCCATAATCATAGCCTGCATGACCGGCAATCGCTCAGGTGCCATAAACATGTGTTCAGTTCTACATAAACCAATTCCTTCTGCTCCTAAATCTCTAGCCTTTTGAGCATCTTCTGGTGTATCTGCATTAGCATAAACCCCTAATTTTCTTATTTCATCAGCCCAAGAAAGGAACAGAGTAAATTCTTCGCTCATTTCAGGTTCTATCATAGGAACTATACCCTCATAAACATTACCACTTCCACCATCTATGGTTATATAATCACCCTTTTTAAAAATTTTATTGTTTACTTTAAATATTTCTTTTTCTAAATTAATTATTATTTCACTACAACCAGCTACACAAGGTTTACCCATTCCTCGGGCTACTACAGCAGCATGACTGGTCATCCCCCCCCGACTGGTTAAAGCTCCTTTTGCTTCAACCATACCATGAATATCGTCTGGAGTTGTTTCTGGTCTAACCAGGATAACCGCTTCACCTTTTTTACCCATTTCTTCTGCTTCATCTGCAGAGAATATCACCTTACCTGATGCCGCACCAGGTGAAGCTGGCAAACCCTTGGCAATAGGTTCTATCTCAGCTTTAGGATCAATCCTACGATGAAGAAGTTGATTTAATTGCATTGGGTCTATTCTCCTTACCGCAGTTTCTTTGTCAATAATTCCTTCTCTGACCATATCAACGGCAATTTTTAGAGCTGCTTGGGCAGTTCTCTTTCCATCTCTGGTTTGGAGAATAAAAAGTTTACCTTTTTCAATAGTGAATTCATAATCCTGTACATCTTTATAATTTTTTTCTAATAAATTTACTGTTTTAATTAATTCTTGGTATACTTCAGGTAGGTCGTTTTTTAATTCTTCCAGTGGTTTTGGTGTTCTTACCCCAGCCACTACATCTTCACCTTGAGCATTTAAGAGATATTCGCCATAGTTTTCTTTTTCACCAGTAGAAGGATTCCGAGTAAAACCAACCCCTGTTCCAGAATCATATCCCATATTGCCAAAAACCATCTCCTGTACATTAACAGCAGTTCCTAAGTCGTCAGGAATCTTATTAACCCTTCGGTAGGTTATTGCTCTTTTGTTATTCCAGGACTTAAATACGGCTTCTATAGCCATCTCAAGTTGCTTTTGGGGGTCCTCAGGAAAGGGTTTACCAGTCTCTTTTAAGACTAATTCTTTGTATTTTTTTACAATCTCTTGCAAACCCCCTACGCTTATCTCTGAATCAATTTCTACTTTTTCCTTTTCTTTCACTTCTTCTAAAATCTGCTCAAAAAGCTCACTTTTAATCCCCATTACTACATTGCCAAACATTTGAATAAATCTTCGATAACTGTCATAGGCAAATCTTTCATCACCAGTTTTTTTAATTATTCCTTTTATAGTTTCATCATTTAATCCTAAATTTAAAATGGTATCCATCATTCCTGGCATAGAAATAGCAGCACCTGAGCGAACTGAAACTAATAATGGATTATTAGCATCTCCAAAAATCTTCCCTGATTTTTTTTCCAGCTTATGAAGGTTTTCCTGAATTTGTCCCTGTATACTAGCGAGAAATTGCTTATTGTTTTTGGTATACTCTATACATGCTTCTGCAGTAATAGTAAAACCTGGTGGAACTGGTAAACCCATTCTGGTCATTTCAGCTAAATTAGCACCTTTACCACCCAGCAGTTTTTTCATATCTTTATTACCTTCATCAAAAAAATAGACATATTTTTTCATTGCTTTCTTCTCCTTATGATAATTTATTTATAAATAACAAGATATTCAAGGGGAATCTTTCCCCTTGAGATCCCCTTAAATAACTTCCGACTAGCAACTGTATTTAAACGATATACGTTATACGTAATACGGTATACGATTTTTGTCATTGAGAGGAGCCAATTCAGTAATAAGTAACCAGTAATAAGTAATAGGCAAACTAAATTCCAGATACTAACAACTAACGACTAATTTTAACAATATACGTTATATGTTATACGTAATACGATATACGATTTTGTCATCATGAGTTATCCCCTGAAAAACCTCTACTATTAGCATTAAATATATAGTAAATTTTGGTTAAAATTTAGATATTCATTAGTCAAGCACTTCCTTTAGAAAGGGCAATTTTTGTTAAATCTGCTACAGAAAAATATAAATTAGAGATAGACTTTAATAGAGACAGACGGTTGTTGCGAATTTTATCATCTTCTACCATTACCAGAACTTCGTCAAAAAAAGTATCAATAGGCTTATTTATTATTTCTAAATTAGTAAAAATCTCTCCATATTGCTGCTTCAAGAATAATTTTTCTATTTTATCTTTTACCTTAACATAGCAATCATAGAGCATTTCTTCTTCCTTTTCCTGAAAAAGAGAACAATCAATCTTAACTTCCTGAATATTTTTAGATAAATTATATGCTCTGGTAGCAGCAGTGATAGTTTTATTAAAATTTGGTAAATGATAAATATCTTGGATAATCCTTATCCGTAATAAAGCATCAAAAATGCTCTCTGGATTTTTGGCTAATACGGCGTCAATAACATCATATTTATATCCTTTTTCTAAGAGCAGATAGCGAAAACGTTGAAAAATAAAATCTTTAATAGTTTGAGTGTTAATGTTATTAATATGATTTTTTGATTCTAATCGACTCTTATTTATTAATTCTATTAATAGTTGAATATTTAAATCAATTATTTCATCTATAGAAAAATGCATCTCATGAAGAAGAATAATATTAATAATCCCCAATGATTGTCTTCTTAAGGCATAAGGGTCTTGGGAGCCATCAGGAATAACATTATTTACAAAACAAGAAACAATATTGTCCAATTTATCAGCAATACTCAGAATACTACCAGTCAATGTTGTTGGGAAATTATCCCCTGAAAATCTGGGTAGATAATGTTCAAAAATAGTAATAGCAACCAGATTATCCTCTCCTTCCAGAAGTGCATATTCTTTTCCCATGATTCCCTGTAGTTCCGGAAACTCTTTTACCATTTCTGAAACCAGATCAGATTTGCATAATTGAGCAGCTCTCTTTAGTATTGGTAATAAATTATCACTAACTCCGAGTTGTTCTGCAATTTTTTGGGTCAAGACTATTAACCTTTGGACTTTATCATAAATAGTTCCTAAATTTTCATGAAAAATAACATTTTTTAATTTTTCTATATTTCGGTCTAAAGGTTTTATATTTGGTTCGGTAGTTTTTTGGTCTTCCTGGTAAAAAAATCTGGCATCTTCTAATCTCGCCTTTAAAACTCGTTCATTACCTTGAATAATTGTAGTTTTATACCTATCTTCATTGCCATTAATAACAACTGCAAAAAATGGTAATAAGTAATCATCTTTAGAATAGATAGGGAAATATTTTTGATGTTTTATCATTACTGCTGTTAATACCTCAGTAGGTAATTTAAGGTAATTTTCATCAAAGTTTCCCAGTAAAACCCTAGGAAATTCTACCAAATTTTTAACCTCTTCTAACAATGATAGCTCTATATATTCTTTACCATTTTTATCTTTGATCAACTGCATAATCTGGTCATAAATCATTTTTTTGCGTTGATTAGGGTCAATTATAACAAATTGTTGTTTTATAGTGTGAAAATATTCATCAACATTATTTATTTTAATTGTTCCTGGTGAAAGTAAACGATGACCATAAGTAAGGCGTCCGGAATTTATATTTTCTAAATGGAATGAGATAATCTTATCATTATATAAAGCCAATAACCAGCGTATCGGTCTAATAAATCGCATTGAGGTAGTCCCCCAACGCATTGTTTTTGGTAAATCAATATTGCTAATTAAATTTAAACAAATTTCTGGTAATAACGATTTAGTTTTTTTACCTTTAATTAATTTTTTGGCAAATAGATATTCTCCTTTATTGACTTTTTCAACTACCAGCTCTTCTAATTTTACCTGGTTAGCTTG
The DNA here is from genome assembly GCA_002452835.1 of Candidatus Atribacteria bacterium UBA6794. Taxonomy (GTDB): domain Bacteria; phylum Atribacterota; class Phoenicimicrobiia; order Phoenicimicrobiales; family Stramentimicrobiaceae; genus Oleihabitans. Next base: position 4,914 of record DKFO01000017.1, read on the forward strand.
GGCAAATTTAAAAGCAGGTTTTTGTGGCTTACCATCTTTACCAAAAGCAATTGTTACGGAAGGTCCTTTTATTTTTTGAAAAATATTTTTTTGTTGATCAGCAATGCCTTCAATATACATAATTAACCTTCTGGGAGTGGCAAATGCTTGAATATTAATGAAATCAATATAATATTGCTTTAATAAATATTCAGTGTTACTTTTCATATTTTCTAAAATATTATCAATATAGAGAGCTGGAATTTCTTCAGTACCAATTTCTAAAATAAATTTATTCATTATTTCTTACCAGTTTTAATAAGGGATAATTTAATGCCTCTCTTTTTTTAATATACAGCTGGGCGCATTGTCTTGCCAATTCCCTGACCCTTCCTATGTATCCTGTTCTTTCGGTAACACTAATTGCTCCCCTGGCATCTAAAAGATTAAAGGTATGAGAACATTTCAAAGTATAATCATAGGCTGGGATAGGTAATTTTTTTAATATTAGCTGCTGAGCTTCTTTTTCAAACATACTAAACAAGCTAAAAAGCATCTTGGTATCTGCTTCTTCAAAATTATATCTTGATTGTTCAACCTCTATCTGGTGTTGTATTTCACCATAAGTAATATTGTTACTCCAGCATAGTTCATATATGTTATCTTTCTGTTGAACAATCATAGCCAGGCGTTCTATCCCATAAGTAATTTCAATAGGTATAGGGTTCAAATCAATACCACCAGCTTGTTGAAAATAGGTAAATTGGGTAATCTCTAATCCATCTAAAACTACTTCCCATCCTAATCCCCAGGCACCCAAAGTTGGTGCCTCCCAATCTCCTTCCATAAATCTAATATCATGTTCTTTTCTAAAAATACCGATTTTTTCAAGACTCTTTAAATATAAATCTTGAATATCTTCTGGAGAGGGTTTAATAACAACTTGAAATTGATAATGCTGTTGGACACGATTGGGATTTTCACCATAACGACCGTCAGCTGGCCTTCTAGATGGTTCAACATAGGCAGTACTCCATGGTTCTGGCCCTAAAACCCTTAAAAATGTAGCTGGATTCATAGTTCCAGCCCCTACTTCTGTACCATAAGAGGTAAGTATAACACAACCTTTTTTACTCCAATATTTCTCCAAATTAAAAATAATTTCCTGGATATACACCTTAACAATCCCTTTAATATTTATTATCTTAGTCTTTAATAATCTTTTCTTTGAATATTATTTTTAGTTTTAAATTTTCTTCTTTAAAATTCTAATACAAGATATTCAAGGGGAATCCTTCCCCTTGATAATCCCTGAAATAACTTCCGACTAGCAACTGTATTTAAACGATATACATTATACGTAATATGATATACCATATTCACCCTCACCTTACCTCTCCCTTCTAAGGGAGAGGGTTAGAGAGATGGTGTAACAAGATATTCAGGGGATACCTCCCCTGAAACCCCTCAATTATCAGTATTGAGTATCTAGTATTTAGTTTAAACGTTAGTTAAAAAATAAAGAAAAATACCTTTTCAAGAAATGCATATCTTGTTTTGCTAAATTTTTTTATAACAAATCAATCCTTTATTTTAAGGTATCGGAATTATTGAAATTCCGATACTACAAGATAACTGATATATATTATTATATAAATAAATCCCTCCCGTTATATTATAATTTTACAGCTTCTCTATTTCATTAAGATGAGAGGGACTTAATGTTTAGATTAAATTATTTGATCTGTTTACTTTACTCCTTCTTGCTTGAGATTTTCAAGTAAATTCTTCCCCTTGAAAACCCCTAAATTAAAGAAAACATTTCGTTTTAATTTTATTTTTATAAATATAACAAAATCATTTTATGATGTCAAAAAATAATGAGTTATTGTTCGTGTCAACAACTTGTGGG
>DKFO01000047.1 GCA_002452835.1 Candidatus Atribacteria bacterium UBA6794
CCTACTTCTCCTCTCCCCTCGAGGGAGAGGGTTAGGGTGAGGGGGTTAGTATCTATTATCCCTTAATTTAGAGACTTTAAAAAAAGTGTCAATACTGCAAGATATTCAAGGGAAATCCTTCCCCTTGAAAACCCTTGAAATAACTTCCGACTAGCAACTGTATTTAAACGATATACATTATACGTAATACGGTATACGATTTTTGTCATTGCGAGGAGCCAATCCAGTAATAAGTAACCAGTAATAAGTAATAAGCAATAGGCAAATTAAATGCCAGATACTAACGACCAATGACTAATTTTAACGATATACGTAATACGATATACCATATTNNGTAAAAATATATTGTTTCTTATCTACGTATTTTTAAATACTATCGGAATTTCTGGGAAATTCCGATAGTCAGGGGAGGTATCCCCTGAAACCCCTCAATTAAAATACAATTCAAGAAAGTGCTATCTTGTTTTACCAACAAGATAGTTATTTATTTACTGATTTTTAAAATATCACCATTATTTACTCTTTGTAATTCTTTCGGGGAAATTTTTACCAGTGCATATTCAGAGCCGCCCCCGGTTAACACAACGTCTCTCTCCATTACTGCTGGATCAATAAGGAATTTTGCCTGATAGCCAAAGGAAGGAGTCCCGCCACAGGGATAACCTGTTTTCTGTAAAATTTCATCAGGAGTGGCAGTTCGAGGTCTCTCTATATGCAAAGCCTTTCCAACTCTGGAAGTGCTTACCCGGTCATCACCTTTTACAATAGCTACAATTAAGTTACCCTCTGAACTAATCAGGCAGATATTTTTCACACAATCATCTGTCTTAACCTTCGCTGCCCTTGCTGCATCTAATACAGAATGACATGATTGATTAAATTTAAGATACTCACATTGAACATTATTATCCTCTATAAACTTCTTTAGTTTTTCTTCATATTGATTCATAATTTATTCCATACTTTTTCTTTAAATATCTCTATTTTAATTAATAAAGCCATAATACAGTTTAAATCATAATTTCGAAAGACCTAAATATATCTATAGATAGTTTTTAAAAATACACAAAAATTACTGCTATTGATTATTTATTGATTATTATTCTATATTTTATTTCAATTTCTAACTATGACTGGAAATAAATTAAGTCTATTTTTCAGCTTTAAGATAAAAACTGTTCTCTCGAAATATTAATTTTTTGGGTAAGAAAGTTCCTTAAAGAAAAGAATGCTCAAATAGTTATTCTTATCTTTTTTGGCGGAGAGGGCGGGATTTGAACCCGCGAGGTAGTTATTAGCTGCCTACTCGATTTCGAGTCGAGCGCCTTCAGCCAGACTCGGCCACCTCTCCTTATGACCTAATAATGACAGACATATTATCTTCTATTCAGGAAAAACTTCTTCAATACTGCCCCACATTCTTCCGCTAAAATACCACCAATTACCTCTACCTCATGGTTAAAGAGCTTTTTTTCAAACAAATTAACCACACTACCAGCAGCCCCTGCCTTAGAATCATAAGCACCAAAAACAATACTCCTCATCCTTGCTTGAATGAGGGCATAGGCACACATGGGACAAGGTTCCAGAGTCACATACATAACTGCATCCTCTAAATGCCAGCTGTTTCTATCATGGCATGCTTCTCGCAGGGCTAATATTTCAGCATGAGCAGTGGGATCATGAAGCTTCTCTTTTTGATTATAAGCACGAGAAATGATTTGTCCATTCCATACTATCAAGGCCCCAACCGGGACTTCCTCCTGATAATAGGATTCCCAGGCTAATTGAAGTGCCTCTTTCATCATGATCTGATGGACATTTTCTATCATCAACTGAGCCTTTTTATTTCTTTATAATGAATACTCTTTTCACCTAACTATATAAATTATGGTAATCATGTTTATCTTAAAATCTAACTTAGAATATATTGTTCCTTATTTACTCTCCTTATTTACCTTTTACTGATCACTTATTACTCATTACTCATTTACTACCACTATACTTTAATGCTGATATGGAAATATAATTTATATTTTAAACTCATTTATAATTGCTAAAGAGCTTTGATACTGAACAGGTGCGCCCGGAGGGACTCGAACCCCCAGTCTACTGATCCGTAGTCAGTTGCTTTATCCAATTGAGCCACGGGCGCATTCTTGGGAGAGAATTATCTTTTAACTAAAAGCTAAATTAGATTGTAGTATAATTTAATAACTTCGTCAAACGAAATGATAACAAACAAAATAGAACAAGGCTATCTTTTAGTTCCTTATTTTATTTTCTTAATTTTCCCTTTTTTAACACAACTGAGGAAAAGGTCTAAGAGATGAGGGTCAAATTGAGTGCCCTGGTTCTCTGCCATAAGGGAAAGGGCTTGGGTAACAGTGAAGGCCTTTCGGTAAGGACGTTTATTGGTAAGGGCATCAAAGGTATCAGCTATAGCAATAATTCTGCCAGCCAGGGGAATTTCTTCTCCTTTAAGACCATCTGGATAGCCTTTGCCATCATAACGTTCATGGTGGCTATAAATACCAGTAATAACATCATGAAAACCATTAATATTTTTTACGATCATTAACCCTCGTTTAGGGTGATTTCTTATTATTTTCCAATCTTCAGGTGTTAGTTTCCCTGGCTTAAGTAAAACATCTTCTGGTACTCCAATTTTCCCTATATCGTGTAATAGAGCACTAATCACCAGCTCTTTTTTTACCTCCTCACTTAGGTCTAAATTTTCGCAGAGAGCTTGAGTATAATGAGATACTCTTTTAGAATGTCCAGAAGAATAAGGGTCTTTTGCCTCTATTGTGGCTACTAGAGAATCTAATATCCCTAATAGAATTTTTTCTCTTTCTTTAGATAAACGAATATTACCCAGAGAAAAACCCACCTGAGTAGCAATAAGTTCTATTAACTTTAAATTGCGAGAAGTAAAATCTTGACCTTTATTTTTTCCACTAACCTTTCTGCTAACATTAATCAGTCCTATTACTTTATTTCCCGATTTTAGGGGGACAAAAATAAAAGGGAGCTGGCAGAGTGGACAGCTCTGGCATTCTTCTTTTTTAAAATCCAGAGGCAGATAAAATTGTTCTTCGGTATTTATCAGGATGGATTGATCTATTTTTGTTATCCATCCGCATATACCTTGCTGTGTATTTATTTTTTCAGGAATTAGCCTTTTTGGTTTTAATCCCTGTGCTGCTACTAAGTAAAAATAATCTTCTTTCTCTTCTTTTAACAATACAACAATACTTTTTGCTGGTATGGTCTTTTGTATTTTTTCTATTACTATCTGGCAGATTTTGCTTTCTTCCAGAATTCCACCCAGAAGCTGGCTAATTTCCGTCAGGAGAGAAAACTCTTCATAATTATAGACCACCTCTTCAGATAAATTATCCAGTTCATAATGGCACACAAATAAGTTTTTTAAATATTGCCTCAAGAATTCCATCTGGCTGGTGAATATAGAAGTGGAAGAAGTCGGATAGGCAAAAAGCAAAACTCCCAAAAAATTATTATGGAAAATTAAGGGTTCTCCGGCCAAAGAATATCTGTGGTCATAAGAACAAGAAAGGGGGACTTTCTGTTCATATAAATCTTTTAATAATCTTTGATAATCTTTCTGCCTCGGAGAGAAGGAAATACTTCCCTTAACTTTATTAGCGTTATCCCTATCCACAGTATCTATCTCACTTTTATTATCTTTTTCTTGAGTATTACGGGCCTGGATGCTAAATATTAGTTCTTTGTTTTCATTCAATAGAAAAATGGAAGAATCAGTCATGAGAGAAAAATTAGTCAATAATTTCTTTTGTTCTGTCTCACTTAATAAAGCTAAGTAATCCATCTTGGTCATTAACTCCCTATAATCCCTTTCACTTTATCTACTATCTCCCGAGGAGAAAAAGGTTTGGTGATGTACTCGTCAGTCCCCACTTCCAAGCCCCTTTTTTTATCTATAATCTGTCCTTTGGCGGTGAGCATAATAATGTAAATATCCTTCGTATCAGGAGCAGACTTCAACTTTTCACAGACTTCATAACCATCCTCTAAAGGCATCATAATATCCAGAAATAAGATTTTAGGTCTAAACTGCCGGGCTTTTTCTAATGCCTCTTCCCCATCGCAGGCAGTCTCTATCTCAAATCCCTCCTTTTGTAAGACAAAGGATAGGCTTCTTAAGATATAGGGTTCATCATCAGCAATGAGAATTCTTCTATTAGTATTAGTATTAGTCATTTTTCCCCTTCCCACAATTCATATTTCTTATTTTTTATAAATTCCGCTTGATTCTTATTTTTTAGTGTCTCTCTGATCTTTTCCAAAAGAAAATTAAGGCCTTCTTTTTTGGTCAGGTATTGCTCAGCTCCTAAAGAAAGACATTTTGTTCTCCTATTTTCTATGGCATTTCCCGTCAACATAATAACCGGGATTTTTTGCAGGAGGGGGTCTTTCTTTAAGGTTTTCAAAGTCTCCATGCCATCTTTTTCCGGCATGAGAATATCCAGGATAATCAAATCTAGCTTCCTCTCCCGACAGACCTCCAGGGCATCTTCTCCATTGGAAGCTACATATACCTCATAGCCATTCTTCTTTAAGAAAAATCTGGTGGCTTTTACAAAACTTTCCTCATCATCCACCAACAGAATCTTCTTCTCTTCCTTTTCCAGTACCTCACTGATCTTAGCTAAGAGTTGTTCCTTTTCTAAAGGTTTGTTTAGATAGGCATTGGCTCCTAACTGTAATCCTTTCTCTTTATCCTCTAAGATGGACAGGATAATAACCGGCAGATATGATAGCTCGGGATTCGTTTTTAGTTCTCTTAAAACATCATATCCATCTAATATCGGCATCAATATATCTAAGAGGAGCAAGTCCGGTTTCCTTTCCTTAACTTGTTGTATGGTCTCCTGGCCATTGGTGGCCTCTATTACCTTATATCCAGCCTTGCTTAACTCAAAATAGAGGTAGCGGCGAATACTTGGTTCATCATCTGCTATCAGAATAACCTTCTTCTCTAAAGAAGAGATAGTTCTCTCTTCTTCTAAGCTTGTTTTCTTTTTCATTAAGATGGAGGGAAGGGTAAAATAAAAGGTAGCACCTTTGCCTGCTTCACTTTCTACCCATATCTTCCCCTGATAGTGTTCTACAATCTCCTTACAGATAGCCAGACCCAGACCGGTCCCTTTGGGTTTGCTCAGTAATTTGTTATCCTCTATCTGTTCAAATCGCCGGAAGAGTTTTTTTTGGTCTTTTACGGGAATCCCCATCCCAGTATCTGAGACATAGCAGAGCAGATTATCCCCTACTATCTTAGCTCCAATTCTAATTTCCCCCTTTTCAGTAAACTTTAAGGAATTACTTAACAGGTTAGTGAAAACTTGCAACAGGCGGTCTTTATCAGCAAAAACAAAGGGAAGAAAAGGGGCCAGCTCTTTTTTTATCGGAATAGCCTGTTTTTCTGCTAAAGGCAGTACCGAATTTACAGCTGTAGAGATAATCTCCCCCACCGAAAGAAATTCATCATTCCATTCAATTTTACCAGATTCAATCTTACTGATATCTAAAATATCGTTAATGAGACGGGTCAATCTTTCTGATTCTTTATTAATTATCTCTAAAAACTCTTCTTGAGTAGCCTTATCTTCTTCCTTATAATGTAAGAGTATCTCGGAGAAGGAACGAATAGAAGTAAGGGGAGTCCTGAGTTCATGAGAGACATTGGCTAAAAAATCGTTTTTCACTTGATTAGCCTTCTTTAATTCTTCATTAATGGCCAGCAGCTCTCTGGTTCTCTCTTCTACCTTCTTCTCTAATTTTTGGGAATATTCCTTCAATTGCTCCTGTAGTCTTATCTTTTCTGTAAGATCAATAAGAGAGACAATGGTTTTTCGGGTACCAGGAATGAGATTAGCATTTATTAGTATATTAATAATATTTCCCTTTTTATCTATCCCTTTAAATTCGTATTGAGTAGGAGTATTATTCGAGGTTTCCTGGCGCTTCTTATTGTATTCCCGCATTTTTTCCAGATCATCAGGATGGATAAGTGTAGTCCATTTCATCTTACCCTCCATTTCTTCTTTAGAATAGCCACTTAACTTCTCAAATTGAGTATTAACCAGAGAAATAGTGGTATCCTCCTCCAGAATAGCCATAGCCGTTCCCGTATTCTCAAAGGTCGTCCGGTATTTTTCCTCACTTTTAACCAATTCTTCTTCTTTCTCTTTCAGCAGAGCGATATCCTGAGCGGAAAGGACCAATCCAAAAATCTCCTTTCCCATCCCCTTTTCCAAAATAGGGGAAATGTTAAACCAAACTGGTATCTTCTCTTGGTATTTGGTGAAAAGGTATGATTCTTCTCCCCTTACCGAAGGTTCTCCTTGCCTTATTTTCTCTTTTAGCTGGTTAAATTTTTCTTCCTCAGGAAAGATAGTCTCAATAGGTTTTCCTACTATTTCTTTCTCTTTATAGCCCAGAATATCCAGAGCCGGATTGTTGATAAAACCTATTTTATCCTGCAGGTCTATGCCTACCACGAAATTATGAATGGATTGAAAGATGGTCTGATAAGCCATGGCCGGCTCTAAAACTAAAAAGCCGTGATATCTCATCGCGTAAAGAGTGATAAGAGTGAAGAAGAGGATAGAAAGATAACCAAAAGGATAAATATTATATCCAAAGTGGAGCAAAAAATCACTGCTTCCGGTTACCGCCACTAATAAGGCAAGGGCAAATATTTTTAGTTGCTTCCTTTTTAGAGAGTTGGTACTGCTTTTAATACTTCTAAAAAGAAGGTAAAAACTATAAATCATGATCAACGAAAAATATAAAACATAGGGCAAACTTATTACAGAAGAACTATATAAAGGGTGATGCCCCCATCTGGTAAGCTGGATACCAAAAGGGGAAATAGTATTGGCTAAGAGGTAAAAAATAGCGGAAATTAAAAAGGCAGAAATCACTCCTCTTTTCTGTTTTGACAACTGCTCAGTAAGGGTAGCAGATAAAAAATAGACACTGGTGGAAATAAAAGAAACTCCTAAAAAAGAAAATCTATTATACCAGAGTAAGGCCAGGGTGCTATCTTTACTACTTAAAACCATCCCGGTTCCAAAGAGCCATAAAAAGGCAGTAACTGTAGCTATAAAAAAAGAGAGGTTTTCCTTCTTTTTCCAGCCTTGCAGAAAAATATGCAATCCCAATAAAAGTATTACTACCGCTGAAATTATGCTGGCAAGAGAAGTAAAGTTAAATTGATAACTGGCCATCGGTTAAACATCTCCACCTGAGGTTGATTAAAATTACAGGGGTATTTATTCCCTTGCCGATATCTGATCTAGTCTAATTGTAAATCAAAAGAGGCAATTTTACAACTGAATCTGTTTCCTTCTCCCTTGCCCTCTCCCTCCCCTCTCCCCTCGAGGGAGAGGGTTAGGGTGAGGGGGAAGTAAGGTTAGTAATGGCGAGCCCTGCTGAAAGTAGTGTGGGGCAATCTCATTATCAACCACTCCGCTTTTAAGTCACAGGGGCTGAGAGACTTTAGTTTGGCGTAAATCCATAATAAAGAGATAATAGATAATAGCTCTCTGTAATTTCTTTAATTTAAGCAGAGCCTTCTGCAAGGTAATGACATCCTGAATAGGGAGTTTAAAAGATTGATAGGACTTACTTTTGATTTTTGCTAAGTCTGGTTGAATTTTACTCCATTCCTCCTCCAGCTGATGTTCAAGATAGCTCTCGGTTAGTGATTCCCGACCTTTTAAGACCTCTTGTAAGGCAATTTCGGTCAGGTTAAAATGATCGGCCATCTCAGAAAGGGCTGGAGACCTCTGGTATTTATGTTGGTAGTTGATAACAAATTGATTTATCTCCTGATTAATCTTGCCAAGCCAGGGGGGTTGTTCTATTTCATAGCTGTGATCTAGGAGGTAATGGTGTATCTCTTTGGTAATCATAAGCTGGGCATAACTTTTAAAATCCAGCTCAGGCTTTATTTGTTCATAGAGATTGACGGCATTAAGTAGTCCAAGATAAGCAACCTCTTCCAGGGACTCCTCTGATTCAGAAACATTCTTAAAATTACTTACAATTTCGGCAATGAGAGAGAAGTGCTCTTTCAGGAGATTATTTTTGTTAGGCAATTTTTTATTTTTATCTTCTCTTTCTAATGCTAAAAACATTCTCTACCTCCTGATTTTATGATTTTTTGTACTCATCCTTAATCAAATCAACAAGATATTCAAGGGGAATCCTTCCCCTTGAAACCCCTCATCATCACCCTCACCTTACCTCTCCCTTAGAAGGGAGAGGATTAGAGAGATGGT
>DKFO01000032.1 GCA_002452835.1 Candidatus Atribacteria bacterium UBA6794
TAACCCTCATCAGACAGGAAGAACAGTTACCAACAGCACAAAAGAAGCCACGAGGGCGCTTCAATCTTCTACTGTAACTTAAGACCTTGATGCCGGAGGCCACTAAGGCAGCAGCGATGGGTTCATTATCATAACCCTCCATCTGTTGCCCTTCAAAGGTGAAGGTGACCTTCTTACCGTGTTGAAATTGCAGAATGGGATGATTTTGTACTCTCATTAAAAAATCCTTACTTATCATATTTTACTTAAATCTTGACAATCTAAAAGGATACAAAGGTATACTAGTTTTGCCATTTATTACTAATTCAGCGATTAATCTACCAGTTATAGGTGAAAGGGCAATTCCATCACCTTCATGTCCGGCTGCCATAATAAATCCTTCCAAACCTTCTACTTTACCTAAAATTGGTAGACCATCTTCCGTATAAGGTCTAAGCCCAGCAAAAAACCTAATAATAGATACATTTCTAAAAGCTGGCAATAAAGACACCAGATTTCTAGCAATATCTTCTATACCATCGTAACTCACTTTGTTATTGAAACCTACGAACTCTCTGGTAGCTCCAATCAAATAATTACCGTTTGCAGTTGGTTCTATGGTTAGACCACCACCATTGCTATTAGCAATTTCAGGGTCATATTTGCAAGCAATATAGTTTGAAGTGCAAAGCACACCTTTTATAATATTAGGGATTACCTCTGTTACTATAAGTTGCCCCCTTCGAGGTTTAATAGGAATATTTAAATTGACCATAGCACCAATCTCTGGTGCATAAATACCTGCTGCATTAATAACTATATTTGTTTTAATATTTCCTCCATTAGTAATAACTTCCTCTACAGTTTGATTTTTTCTCTTGATTCCTAAAACTTTGGTATAGGTAAATACTTTTGCATTATTATATCTAGTTGCTGCTTCTATAAATCCATAGGTAAGTAAAATAGAGTTAACCCGGGCATCAGCAGAGCAAAAAGTAGAGCCTGCCACAGTTTCCGATAAAGCAGGTTGTTGCTCTCGCGCTTCATCTGCATTTAAAAGTTTTACCTCTAATCCAGTTTTATTTTGTTCTTGAACAAACTTTTCCATAGCATTATATTGGTTTTGTTCTGGTATTACCACCATAGCACCATCAGCAACATATTCTATTTTATAATCAAGTTCATCTTCCAATGTTTTAAATAGATCAGCACTTTGCATTGCCATCTTAAGATGGATTCCTGGTTTTTTAGTTTGCAGAAATATGAGGCCTTCACAAGCGCTGGAAGTGCCGCTAGCAATGGAACTCTTTTCTAATAAAACTACCTCAACCTTTTCTTTAGCAATTTGATAAAATATTGAAGCACCTATTACTCCTCCACCTATAATCACTACATCTGCTTTTTGAATCAACATAGAAGCTGACCCTCCACACCTTCATCAAAACATCGCGCCTTTAATTAAAGAAACTTTTAATTAATCCAGAATAAAACCATTGCATTAAGGTATATATATCAAATACTGGTAAGTTTGAAATTTTTTGAATATCATAGGCATAAGGAGACATATTAGTACATTCCAGCACAATAGCTCCAATATCTTCGTTAAAATTTAACATATTTTTTACTGTTTCTATTATCTCTTTTATTATTCTTTCTTTATTTATAAAACCTGGTTGGTTCTGTATAAATATTTGCTGAAAATATTCTCTATTTTCCATTCCCATAATAATCAAGGGAATGTTTTGGATACTGGCACCATAAAGATGTTCTTCTGTTAAATTTTTGGAGTTAGCAGTTATAACACCTATTCTTTTCTTTTTATTTAATATTTGATATATCATGGGTATCTGTAATAAGCTGGAAGTAAAAACAGGAACATTGACACTATTACTAATATCTTTTTGATACTTTGCCATAAATCCACAAGTCGTAGTAATAGCATCAACTCCTTTTTCTTCTAAATATCTCGCTGCTTTTATAGCAGATATTAATACTCCATAATCGTCATAGTTTACTATGTTTTCAGGATAGATTCCCTCTATCACCTGGTAAACAACGGGAAAATTCCAGGTATTGGGATTACCAATATCTCCTAATAAACGTTGAAACTTGGTATCTAACTTAATAATGCCAATATATGGTTGGTTATCTTTTTTTTGATAACAGTTGTTCATATTGATTAGGTCCTATTTGATTACTTTAACTATCTTTAATATTTTTTTCTAATATCATGTTTTTTTGCTTTTTTCCCAAGGGGAACTTTTTCAAAGCCCAGGACATTAAAACAGCAATAAGCAGAACTCCAGCTAAAATCGTATCATAAAAAGAAGGTACAATATTAATCAATATTAAAAAAGTACCTATCAGCATTACCACAATCCGCTGCCAGTATTTAAGTCGTCGAAAGTAAAAATTTGATAAACCAGCAGCTAAAAAATAAGTGGCAAATAATAATAATATAAACACGGTAGATATCTCTATAAAAGTTCCTCGCATCAGTAATGCATCATTATAAATAAAAATATAAGGAACTATAAATCCGACTAAAGCTAATTTCAAGGCTTCGTAGCCTGTTTTTAATGGTTCTGAACCAGCAATGGCAGCTCCACAATAAGCGGCAATACATACTGGGGGTGTTACACTAGCAAGAATCGCAAAATAGAAAACAAATAAATGGGAAGCTAACAAATCGCAACCCATAGCTGCTAATGCCGGCCCACCAATAGTAATAGCAATAATGTAGGCCGGTGTGCAAGGTAAGCCCATTCCTAAAACTAATGAAGTAGTCATAATCAGTAATAAAGCCGGAAATAGATATCCCCCAGACCAATTAGTAATTACCGCCGCTATGCCTAAACCCAAACCAGTATGAGTTACAATAGAGACCACCATTCCTGCTCCAGCACAAGCAAGAGCAATCATAATCATATTCTTTCCGGCCAATTTTAAAGTATCCCACAATTTTCTGGGAGTCATCATCGTTTCTTTTTTCAAAAAACTAATAGCAAAAGACATTAATATGGCAATAGAAGCTGCCATAAAAGGGGAATATCCTGTTAATAACATATAAACCAACCCTATTAAGGGAATCAAAAGATAAAGGTCTTTTATTAAATCTTTAAAAGAAACAATCTCTTCTTCACCCAATCCTTTTAAATTATCCCTGAGAGCCACAAAATGAACCCTTAGACCTATACTTATGTAATAAAGGATTGCCCCCAAAATAGCGGCAATAATAATTTTTAGATAGGAGATACCGGTAATTTCTGCCATCACAAAAGCTCCAGCCCCCATAACAGGCGGCATTAACATTCCACCAGTAGATGCAGCTGCCTCTACAGCTCCAGCAAATTGACTTCGATAACCCATCTTTTTCATTAGAGGAATAGTAAAAGTACCAGTAGCATATACATTAGCAGCTGCTACTCCACTAATAGAACCGAATAAACCACTACTTATTACGGCAATTTTAGCAGGCCCTCCAGGACTTTTACCGGCAACTCTACAGGCAAGATTGGTAAAAAATTCACCAGTGCGAGTATTCTCCATAAATGCACCAAAAATAACAAAAAGTGCCACAAAAGTAGCAGATACTCCAGTTATCGAACCGTAAATTCCTTCCTCAGTCATTAAATATTGCATTTCAATTATTTCCGTTAATGGTACTGGTTTATTATAAAAAATACCATAAAGATAAGGAGATACAAATAAATAGATAAAGAAAATCCCAATAAGAATAGACATAGCAGGAACTACTGCTCTACGAATTGCCTCTAATAATAAAATAATATTTAACAGTCCTAGAACTAATTCAATAGTTAATACTGGATCTATAAATTGTAATCGATAAGTCAATCTTTCATCGGAAATCATAAGAAATAAGGGAGGTAAAATAGCCAAAAAGGCAAATAGACCATCAAAAAAAGTTATACGATCTTTGGGGGACTTTGAGGTAGCTGGAAAAAGAATAAAGGCTATGGGTAGCAAAAACAATAAATGAACTCCTCTTTGAAAACGAGGCTGCATAATTCCAAAAAAAGCAGTATATAAGTGAAAAATAGAAATTGCAACTAACCATGCTCCAATGAAATAATTTTGCCATCCCTTAAATTTTCTCATTTTTGGCCTTCCTTCATTATATTATTGGACCAATACTTTTTTCAACACATGGCTTTCATAAATAAATTAATAAAATGAAAGCCATGTGCTGAAATTGTCTATTATATAAACAGCATAATCAACAGTTAATTACTTCTTACTCCATATACCCTGCTTCTTTATAGTATTTTTCAGCACCGGGATGTAAAGGAACTGCTACATTTTTCCAACCATCTTCAGGTATAAAATACCTATTTGTTCTATCAATTTGATATACTTGTTCAATATTTTCATCAAAAATCTTTAAAATAGTATAAACCACTTCATCCGGTACATCTTTGTTAACCAATAATTCTCCAGCAGTTACTACAACAGGAACATCTTTTTCCTGACCTTTATAAGTATTAGCAGGAATTACACACAAGCCGGATTCTCTGGCAACCGTTCCTAACTCTTCATGGCAATAATCTATTAATTCTTCTGAAGCAGCCAGTATAACTGAATCTCTTCCTACTGTCATTTCTGTAACAGCAGCTGCCGGAATAGATAGATGGGTACAAACAAAATCTACATGATGATCCTGGTATAAACTAACCATATCTGCATAAACAGCATGAAATACTTTGCCTCCTGCTTTTTCAATGTCATCCAAGGAAATACCATAAAAATCGAAAATCGTTTCAATAATCGGTAAATCTGATGTTCCTTTCATGGGAGCAGCTATTTTAATAGCCTTTCCATCTTTAACCATTTGCATTAATTCTTCAATTGTTTCAATTCCCTGATTTTTCGCTGCCACAAAATGAATGTTATAGATGCCAAATATTGCTCCAATAGCACGAACATCAGGATAAGGCTCTTCATACAAAGGAGCTTGGCCATCAAAAGCTGCCTTATCCACAAAAGTAATACCCCATCCCAAATCATCCTTACCGGTAGAAACTCTAACCGGGTTGACTAAACCACCACCAGGAACAACTTTTATAGTAATTTTGGGTTCATTTTCATTAATCAATTGAGCTAAGCCACCGGCCTGAGTATACCAACCACCACCTACACCACCAGCAACCCAGGTCAGTGTGATTGGACTTAGCTCCAGTTCTGATTGATCTGCTAAAACAGTTAAACTAACACCAAAAATAATCACTAACATGATTAGAAAAATTGTAGATATTTTTTTTGAAAAATTACTCCTCATTATTACTTTCCTCCTTATTTCTTATTAAAAGTAAGATATTTATTCGAGAATATGGAAATATATTAAATTAAATTCACCTCCTTTTTTATTTTTCGTTCGCAATTGATATTAATATACATTAACATTATATAAATTATTGTCATCTTTCTATTTCTAAATTATACAATATTATAGAATCCCGGCGTACTTACAGGTAATCTCAATCAGCCTCACCATTGCCTTAATTGCCCAGCGAGCTCTCTCTTCAATGAGATTACCATCATTATCTGTTGTCCCCAATCCAGGAGAAACAAAGATATTGCCATCATAGGCAATAGTAGCGATTACTCCCATTTGATCCATTCCTGTCTGGAAAATATTTGTTCCTGAATACATATCTTCAATGCTAAAGATAGGAATTTGTAAGCCTCCTTCATCCCAGCTCTTTTCATAATTTATCTCTACTGCCCCTGAATTGTAAGATATAGAAATTTCAAATTCATTTCTTAATTTAGGATTAATTTGCGAAAATTCTTCTTTCACTATCTGATATAGCTCATCTACTGGTTTTTTAATCTTTTCTGGCTTATCTCTTAAAACTTTGAGGGCAGCAATTAATCCAACTAAACCTTCTTTACCTGGGTCAACGGTAACATAAGCAGCTTTTCCATGGGAAGTACCCGTCCCCCATCGATCACCATGCACTCCTAAAGCTCTACGAATAGGAATCAATGATTCTTCTTTGCCAATAATTAGACCTACGGTAGGAGCACCAGCAGCCTTATCCATACTGTATAACATTACCTCAGCATTAGTCTTTCTTAAATCCGTACCTATAAAGGGAATACCCCAAGCATTATCTACAATATAAGGAACATTATATTCCTTGGCTAAAGAACCGATTAATTTTTGTAATAGAGGAGAACCATCTTCAGCTTTTATTTTATAACCATAACCAGGAGTATCATAACCTAAAGAGGTAAAAGCAGTTAACATAACTGCATTTTTTTCAGCAATATTCGCTATTTTTTTAATAGAGGCTTCCGGATCTACATTAGTTAGTTGCACAACAGGATGATATTTTATGCCATGGCAATCATATTTTGCCCCTTCTAAAGGTACTATAATAGTATCCAAGTTGTTTTGTCTTTTTCCATAAAAGCCTAATTCGCCAGCGGTATTACCCCGGTCAGCAAAAACATCTTTATATTTACCCGGGAATGGTCGGCCATATCCACCATGATGGTGCAGGTGTTTTTCATAAGGAATAATATATCTTGCTCGGTAGTTATCTCCCCTACCGCTTAAAGGTGGGGTAGCCAATATATCAAAAGACACCCAAAGTGCTGCTTCACAAGTATTTACTCCTACCCCGTCATACTCATCACCATAAACATCTTTAACTATTTCTCTAACCTCTTCATCTAAGATTTTATTGGGAATTACTCTGGTAGAAGCCTCCTCCATAGCTTCACGTACTTCCCTGTGGGGTATACCATGACAACCAGAGATAGCTCCCGTTAAACCAAATTTTCCTCGCAAATCTTGTGGTATTCCTATTTCGTCAGCTACTTTTCTTGCTTCAGCATAAATGTTGGGAATATTCTTTTGTAAATGTCGATACATTTGAAATTTATATTTAAAATCTGTCATTCCCTCTCTCTCCTTTCTCTAAAAAATACAACTCAAAAAATTTTATTAATATTTATCAATCAATATAGATTATATCTTCTGATGATTCATCTAATCATTTCCTTTCTGGGCTTGAATAATAATGGTATCCTCTATACTAATATGAAGATCTTTCCCAGTCACTCTTTTTGGGGAATAAAGGATAATATTTTGATGATTGGGCATATGGGTATCATCAAAACCAGCTACAATACCTAATAAATTATTATTCCAGTAAACTTCATCACCAACCACTATTACCCCTCCTTGAGATATTTCGATAAAAGCAATATAAGAAACCTGATTAACTACTGACCCCGGTTTGGCTTCCTTTTCATCAGTTACTATGAGTTCATGAATCTCATTTTTCTTTACAGCTCTTGATATAGGTTTAATCAAGTTAAGTCCCCTTCCTTCCATCACTAACTGCAAAACTGCTACCACTGAGGATTGTATTTTTCTTTTAGAGCTATAAGTATTTTTGGTGACTAACCCGCTGGCATGAGGATCCATTATTTCACTCCCTTTTCCATTTCATTTATTTTAAAGATATTGATAAGATAAAAAAATAATTGCTTTATTCCTTAATCACCATAGGCAATGGCTTCCATTTCCACCTTAGCACCCTTAGGTAAATTGGTAACCTCGACACAGGCACGGGCCGGTAGAGTCGTATTGAAATATTCTGAATATACTTCATTTACCCTATCAAAATCTTTCATATTGGTAATAAAAATGGTTACCTTTAAAACCTTTTGCAATGAACTTTCGGCACTTTCTAAAATAGCCTTGAGATTTTCAATTACCTGTTTAGTTTGAATAGTAATATCACCATTTATTAAGGTATTACTATCTGGATTAATGGCAATTTGTCCGGATACAAAAACCAAATTATTAAATTTAATTGCCTGGGAATAAGGACCAATGGCGACTGGAGCAGCTTTGGTATTGATAATCTTTTTGTTAATTGGAAACACTTCCTTCCACTTTTAGATATTAAAGTATTTTCCCGCCACTATCGTTTTCAGATTTTATTTCAGCCAGATAATTGTAGATGGTAAAGCGGGAAACATTTAGCTTATCTGCCAATCGATCAATGGCATCTTTCACCAGGAAAATCCCATGTTTCTGCAAATAGCGAACCATCTCTATTTTGTCTTCTTTTTGCATTTTATTGATTTCTTTCCCTATTTTTTGTTGAGCTTTGGAAAACAATCGCTCCATTAATTCATCCAGGGAATCTGAAAAGGATTCTTCTCTTTCTTCCTTAAGGATATTTTCTATACTATTCAAGTTATTGGTAACATTACAAAATTCATCTATTTCTCGGGAAACATTCATAAGTGGTTCTAGATTAAAGTTAATGCATAAAAAGCCTACTATTTTCTTATTTTCATCACGAATAAAAATTGTAGTTGATTTTAATTTCTTTCCATCCTTACTCTCTGTGCGATAATTAGCAACATAGTCAGTATCATGAAACAAATCGGAGGTCAAAAAATATAACCCCAGGTCGGTCATAGGAGCTCCTACTTTTCTGCCAGTTATATGGCCATTTTCAATTAAGATTATAGAGTGTTCCAGGTCACTTACATCATGCAATACTACTTCACAATTTCTGCCAAAACCTCGGGCAATACCTTTAGCTAAGGGAATATAATTTTTTAATAGTGGATTCATTTTTATTAAAAGGATTCCCTCCTCTTGAAAAACCCTAAATTGGGACTAAATTTTAAAATTTTATGAATAGATGTCTGATATAATATTATTAAGTAAAGTAGGTATTTTTGCTTGAAAGTATAATCTATTTTGTAGTATCGGAATTTCAAAAAAATTCCGATACTACAAAATATTCTTTTTAAATAAGAAACAATATATTTCATCACCCTTACCCTAATCCTCTCCCTTCAAGGGAGAGGGGTGATAAAGTAATACTTTAATGTTAATTTAGGGGGTTTCAGGGGAACTCCCCTGAATATCTTATATATAACACTAAAGTAAATAAATGTCAATAATATTATTAAAATTTTTTTATAATTTTCTAATAATTTTTTAATATATTAAAAAATTATTATCTATTTTGCAAAATTATAAACAAAATTATTGGCGCTTTCCCAAATTCTATAGAAGTAAAATAGACAAAATAATAAAAACTTAATTAGTAAGAATTTTTAAAATTAACCATCAAATAAAAAGGATTTATTATAAATTTAATACTTCTTTCATGGAGAATAATCCCTTTTGCTGATTTAAAATAAAATGAATTGCTTTTAAGGTTCCTTGAGCAAATGCTTCCCTCCCATAGGCTTTATGGGTAAGTTCTAATCTTTCTCCGGCAGAGTTAAAGATGATAGTATGTTCTCCATTTATATTGCCAGCTCTAACGGCATGAATACCAATTTCTCCTGGTTTTCTTTCACCAACCTTTCCAAAACGTCCATAGACCGCCTTTTCAGCCAAATTAATATTTCTTTCCTGAGCAATGATCTCAGCAATTTTTTGGGCAGTCCCACTGGGTGCATCTTTTTTATAACGGTGGTGTGTCTCAATGATTTCAATATCATACTGATCGTCTAAGATAGAGGAAACTTTTTTTACTAATTCAAATAATAAATTCACCCCCAGAGCCATATTAGGAGAAAGAACAATAGGTAGGTCATCTGAAGCCTTTTCAATCTCTTTTAGCTGGCTATCAGTAAAACCGGTAGTACCAATGACCATTGCTTTTTTATGAGCGACACAGATAGCCAGATTCGCTAAGCTTGCTTCAGGACTGGTGAAATCAACCACTACCTCACAATTTTCAATAACTTTTTCCAGATTATCCTCTACAACGATATTGCTTCTTTTCTTACCAAGAGCCTCTCCCCAATCTTTTCCACAAGCGGGATGGGTCGGAGCTTCTACTATTCCCACTAACTGCAACTTCGGATCATCATAAATATAGGCAGCAGCTAAAGAAGCCATTTTGCCACAACCACCACATACCACAACTCGATTCATTTTCTATCCCTCCCACAATCCGAATTTTTTCAGGTCTTCTTTTAATTTTCTAAAATTGTTCTCCTCCATAGCTACTAAGGGCAAACGAAGACTACCTGCTGGCAATCCCATAAGGCGAGCAGCGGTCTTCACCGGAATAGGGTTGGTTTCATAAAACATAGCACGACTCAAGGGATAAACTATCTTCATAAACATTTCCAGCGCTGCTGAATAATTTCCTTCCAGATATTCTTTTACCATGGAAGAAACCTTATCTGGAATAATATTGGCCACCACTGAAATAACACCTTTCCCCCCGATGGACATTACTGGCAGAATAATCTTATCGTCACCAGAAAGCAGAGTAATCCTATCTCCACATAGGTATCTAATCTCAGCCATCTGTTCCAGATTACCACTGGCTTCTTTCACTGCCACTATATTTTTCAGCTCCGCCAGTTCCGCCAGGGTAGAAGGCAATAAATTGACTCCGGCTCGGGAAGGTATATTATAAATTACCGCAGGAATGTCCACTGTCTCCACAATAGTCTTAAAATGCATATAGAGACCTTTTTGAGTAGGTTTATTGTAATAGGGCATAACTAAAAGCACCCCATCGGCTCCCATCTCTTTGGCACTGGCTGTCAAATCTAATGCTTCTGCCGTAGAATTAGAACCAGTGCCAGCAATTACTGGCACTCTACCAGCTACCGCTTTAATAGTTAACTCTATAACTTTTTTATGTTCTTCATGGGTAAGAGTAGGTGATTCTCCAGTAGTTCCACAGGGCACAATACCATCTGTTCCATTTTTAATATGAAATTCCACCAATTTTTTAATACCCTCTTCATCAATCTGATTATGTTCATCAAAGGGAGTAATCAAAGCGACAATAGAACCACTAAACATATTTAAAACCTCCTTAATATAAAATATAAAATTAGGGGATATTTATAGGAATATTTTCTCCAGTTATATCCTCATTAATATTATTATTAATATTACTATTAATATTATTCTCCATTTTAGCCAGAGAATTACCAACCAATTTATAGACAATATCTTTATAAGGCCAGTCTACAAATAGTAAGATATCAGCTTTCATGGTGGAAATCTCCAGAATATTAATATGATTTTCCGCTAAGGGTCTGGTCACTCTTTCAATAACACCAGGTGTTTCAATGAAATTTCTGTTACTTAATATCACTAAGGCAATATTTGTTTTTAAAGAAACTGATTTCAGATAATTATTTTTTAGAATAATAGGATGGACTAAATCATAAGCCTTCTTTGCATATTGCTCTAATAAATAGATACCAATATATCTTTCTCCAGTTCCAATTCCCTGGATACTAATCTTGTGTCTGGCTAAAGGGGAAATAATTTCTTTTAGAAGACCCGGTGTTTCTAAAATTTTTTCTCCAACCACAGTAAGTAAACAGAGCTTTTCCGGAAAGATTTCAATACCGCTGTTAAAACTCCCCTCTAACTCTGTGCCGTTGGAATCCAAATCTCCATTTTCAAAATTAATAATTTTGGCTTTCATATTACCTTCCTTAAAGTATAATGCTCTGGGGTGTAAGACCCGTGCTCCTCCTTCTGCTAATATACCCATCTCTTCTACACTAATCCTGGGTAATGTTTGCACCTTTTTTATTAAGCGAGGATCAGCAGAAGCCACTCCAGAGGTATCAGTAACAATAATCACCTCATCGGCATGGACAAAATTACCCAGAGCAAAGGCAGAAATATCACTTCCTCCTCTACCCAGACAAGTAATACCTCCCCCTTCTGCACTGCGACCCAAAAATCCACATATCACTGGCACAATTCCTTCTTTCAATAATGGTTCTATATATTTTTGACATTGCTCCTTGCTTCTCTCTGGTAAAATATTAGCCTCTAATAAATTTAATGAATCAGTAATAAGGGGAAAATCGGCACTGGTTGGTTCAAAAACACGAGCTTTTATACCCTTTACTTTCAGAGCAGTAGATATTAACTGGGCACTCATCCTCTCTCCAAAGGAAACAAATTCGGTATAATCTTGCCCTTCATAACCCGATTTAGTAACGCCATCCAGTAAATTTATTAACTCGTCTGTAGTATCACCCATGGCTGAAACTACCACTAATATTTCATTGCCTTCCCTTATTTTTTTGATAATTGATTGAGTTGCTTTTTCAATTCTCTCTATATTTTGAATACTTGTTCCACCAAATTTTACTACAATTCTTATAATAATCACCTCTTTCTACTTTCACCTGAGTTTAAAGTACCGCCGTTTATAGTACATAGTACCTATTGCTACGAACTCTGATATTTACATATAATATGATATATTTGCCTCTGCTAACCGTTTTATAGCCTCTTTCAATCTGGGCACCTCAACGGTAAGGGCAATTCTAACATAATTTTCACCATATTGACCATACCCAATACCAGGGGTAACAATGATACCAGTCTGTTCTAAAACATAATTGGCAAATTCAATTGATTTCATACTGCCAGGAGTGGGAACCCAAACATAAAAGGTTGCCTTAGGTGGTGTTATCTGCCAGCCTAATTTTTTCAATCCTGCTACCAAAACATCTCGTCTTTCAGTATACCTATCAATGAGCTTTGGAATATGGTCCTGGGGTCCAGTTAAAGCAGTTACCCCAGCTTCCTGAATAGCCTTAAAAATGCCTGAGTCAATATTGGTTTTGATAATAGCGAGAGCAGCTATCGCCTCTTTACTACCAACCGCAAAACCAATTCGCCAACCAGTCATATTATAAGTTTTAGACAGGGAATGAAATTCTAAACATACCTCACGAGCACCTTCTACCTCTAAAATACTGGGAGCCCGATAACCATCATAAGCCAACTCAGAATAAGCAAAGTCATGACAAATTAAAAGGTCATATTTTTTGGCAAAATCAACTACCTCTTTAAAAAAATCCTTATTAGCTATGGCACCAGTGGGATTGTTAGGATAATTCAAAAAAATTAATTTGGCTTTCTGGGCAATCTCTTTATCAATTTTGCCGAGATCAGGAAGGAATCCATTTTCGGCCAGTAAGGGCATTAGATAAGGCTCACCATTAGCAAACAAGGTCCCTACCTTATAAACTGGGTAAGCAGGGTCTGGAATCAAACTGAGGTCTCCCGGGTCAATAAAAGCCAGAAAAATATGAGCAATTCCCTCTTTTGAACCTATTAAGGAAATAACCTCTGTCTGGGGATCCAATTTCACTCCAAATCTCCTTCTATACCAATCACTAACAGCCATTCTGAATTCTTTAGTACCCTCATAAGGTGGGTAATTATGGGTTTTAGGATCATGGGCACTTTTTGCTAAACAGTCAATAATATGGGCAGGAGTAGGCTGATCTGGATCTCCTATTCCTAAATTAATGATATCAACCCCTTTTTTTAGGGCAGCTTCTCTTTTTTTGTCAATTTCGGCAAACAAATAGGGTGGGATATTCTTAATTCTTTGCGCAATTCTCATAATATTTTTATCCTTTCTTGTTAATAAATAACCATAATTAAATCATCTTTTCTATTTAATTAATTTGGATTGCACCTTTAAAAACACTTTCGGCAGGACCGGTCATATAAACAGGTCCCTCATTCGACCACTCAATTTTTAAATCTCCACCTTTTAAATGAACGACTACCTCATTCTTTACTCTTTTATTGAGTATTCCAGCCACAACTGCGGCACTAGCGCCAGTACCGCAGGCCATGGTCTCCCCAACACCTCTTTCCCATACCCTTAATTTAAGCTCATGGTCATTGATAGGCTGCACAAATTCCACATTAGTTCTTTCCGGAAAGAGATGATGTTTTTCCATAATAGGTCCAATCTCAGTTACTGGAAATCTTTCCACATCCTCAGTAAAAATGACACAATGAGGATTTCCCATAGAAACACAGGTTACCCGAAAGTATTGGCCATTTTCCAGGGAAATAGTTTCATTAATAACCTGACGGTCAGGGTTTCCAATCATGGGTATCTCTTTTTTAGTTAAACGAGGTCTTCCCATATCTACCCTAACCCCCTCAATGATACTGCTATGTTCCTGGTTAAAGATAAGTTCAGGAACAATCTCACCAGCTAAGGTCTCCACTGAAAATTTGTTTTTCCTGATTAAACCATTTTCATAGGCATATTTGGCAAAACAGCGAATTCCGTTTCCACACATTTGCGCTTCACTGCCATCAGAGTTAAATATTCTCATTCTTAAATCATATTTTTCTGAGGGGAGTATTAAAATTAATCCATCTGCTCCAATACCGAAATGACGGTGGCATAATTTCTTGGCCACTTCACCAAAATTAATTTGCTCTGGAAGTTGTTTAGCATAAAAATCCATTATAATAAAATCATTCCCAATTCCATGCATTTTAATAAAATTAACTTCCATACCTACCTACCTCCTATTGTTTTTGACAATATCTTTTTCTCCTTAGTTTATCTGGTATTATAACCTTTTTGATGGTTTAACCATTCTGGAAAAACGTGATTTTGATTCAGATATTGATATGTTTCACCTTTAACCATAAGACCATCTTTCCCATGATTAACAAGCACCACTGGTGGTCGAGGAATGCCATTATAATTACTGGACATGGCATAATGATAGGCTCCGGTAGTAAAGAAAACTATTAAATCACCATATTCTGTCCTGGGTAATTTAATATTCTGAATTAAAATATCACCGGATTCACAATATTTACCAGCAATAGTTACCGTTTCCACTGGTTTTTGATTATATTTATTTACAATTAGTGCCTCATACTGGGCATCATAAAGACTGGGTCTGGGATTATCAGCCATACCACCATCCACAATGAGATATTTTTTCAAACCGGTAATTTCTTTGATTGCTCCAACACGGTAAAGAGTAATACCAGCTTCGGCCACAATTGATCTTCCCGGTTCTACTAGAATCTGCGGTAAAGCAAGATTGTTTTCCTGACATAACTCTTTTACTTTGGTTACCAACTGGTGGATATAACTATTAATGGAAGGAGGTGAATCAAGATGTGTGTATCTGGCTCCAAATCCTCCCCCCAGATTAAGCATATTTGTTTTGATCTTATATTCGCTTTTAATTTTTCTAATTATATCTATCATTTCTTTAATAGCCAGATAAAAATATTTTATATCAAAGAGCTGTGAACCTATATGACAATGAATTCCTTGATAAATTAGATGATCCTTGGCCATTATACCTGGGAAAATTTCAAGAAAGTCGCCAATAGGTATTCCAAACTTGGAATCAACCTGACCGGTTTTTATTTTTTCATGAGTATGAGTATCCACTCCAGGTATAATTCGAATCATAATATTTACTTTTTTGTTTAATCTATTAGCTATCTGATCCACCAGTTCCAGTTCATAAAGGTTATCAATAATAATTGTTCCAATATTGCTCTCGATAGCAAAATTCAGTTCTTCTGCCGATTTGTTATTTCCATGAAAATAGATTTTTTCAGCAGGGAAACCCGCTCTTAATGCGGTATATATTTCACCGCCTGAAGAGGCATCCAGACTCATTCCTTCCTCATGTAGTATGTTACAAAGAGCTTGCACCAAAAAGGCCTTGCCAGCATAAAGTACCTCATAATCAACATTACTTTCTCTAAAGGCCTTTATATATTCTCGACATTGTTCTCTGATAATACTCTCTGAAAAAACATAACAGGGAGTTCCATATTTTAAGGCTAAATCTTCTAATGGGCATTCATCAAAGGTTAATTTTCCTTCCTCATCAAAATCAATCCCCTTGTGTTCTATTATTTTTTTATCCAGTATTTCTGCCATTATCTCCTCCTTAGAATTCTTTTTTTATTTTTTATTGTAAAATTAAAAAAGGGCAATCAATAAGCGCCAGGCTCATCGATTGCCCTCTATAAATAGCAAGATAGCTTTTTACCTCCCTTTTCTCTCTCCTCGATGAGATAGCGCTCCACCTAAGAACGGGAGTTCTCTTAGGTGACAGTGCTATGATTATTCACCATAGCCCCAGCCTGAAGCTTAGAGCAATAATCTTCAGACTTCGGCGAAGACCCCTTTCCTGATAGGTCATTGCTGCTCGAGCTCACTATCAGTACTCCTGATCATTCGCGCCTCTACCTCACTTTAGATAAAAAGTGAGGCAAACCATTATTTAATTGTTATTAACATTTTAACAATAAATTTTAAAAAGTCAAATTTAACTTGTGAATTTTTTTACTATCCTACTAAATTTTACACTAACTTGTGTATTTTCCAGGATCTGCTATCCAATTTTTAAATCATAATTATGTTTATAATATTAAATAAATAGCTATGCCTTATTTCTATTTTGCTTAGCATAGTATTTTTCCTTAATTTTACTGGCAATTTTTTCTGCTTCAAAACCAAGCAAGGCTGCCACTTTATCTCCCGGACCGCTTTCGCCAAACCTGCGCAGAAAAATTCCAATCGCAAGGCCGGGAATGACCTCATACCATCCCTGTCCAGTAGCAGCTTCAATAGCCACCTGAACTGTATTTTCTCCACCCAGAACCTTTTCCCGATAAGAAAACTCCTGACTGACAAATGCCTCCCGGTCTGGAATGGAAATAACTCTACAGGAAATATGCTCTTTTTCTAAAACATCTTTAACCTGTAAGGCAGTTTGTACCTCACTTCCACTGGCAGAAATTACTACCTCTGACTTGCCCTCACCTTCATATACTAAATAGCCACCCCGCTTAAACTCATTCATATCATTTATCTTTTTTAGTAAAGGTAGTTTTTGTCTACTTAAGATTAAGACCGAGGGCCCTTCTTTTCTTTCCAAAATAACCTGCCAGGCAGCCTTTACTTCTTCGCTATCCGCTGGTCTAATAACTTTTAGATTAGGAATAAGCCGTAATGATTCCAGTTGTTCAATGGGTTGATGGGTAGGCCCATCTTCACCTACATATATTGAATCATGGGTAAAGATAAATATTACCGGTAAGTTCATCATAGCTGCTAATCTAATTGCCGGTCGCATATAATCAGAAAAGACTAAAAAGGTAGAACAATAAGGTCGTACTCCTTTATGAAGAGCCAGCCCATTACCAATAGCTCCCATGGCATGTTCTCGAACTCCAAAACGAATGTTGCGAGCAGCAAAGCAATCCTTTTGCACTTCAGGGAATTTATTCAGATAGGTCATGGTTGAAGGCGATAAATCTGCTGATCCCCCTATAAGATAAGGAACTTCCTCGGCGATTTCATTCAAAATTTCTCCAGAGGCACTTCTGGTAGCAATCAGCTCAGTCATCTCTATTTCCCAGAAAGATAACTTTTTTGGTATTTCTAAATTAATTGCCTTCTCTAATTCCTCTTTTTTGCTGGGAAATTTATCTGACCAAGAAACAAATTTTTCTTCCCACTTCTTTCTCAGAGAGGTAAGTTCTGACTTTCTGTTTTGAAAATAATTACGAACTTCATCACTAATATAAAAAGTTTTCTCGATTGGTAAGCCGAGCTTCTTTTTTAAACCGATGACTTCCTCTTTACCCAAAGGTGCACCATGTGCGGTATAACTATCCTGTTTGGTTGGTGCTCCATAGCCAATATGAGTTCTGGCTATAATGAGAACTGGTTTATCACTTCTTTCTCTAGCTTTTCTTAAGGCTCCCCTTACTTCATCAATATTATGACCATTAACGTTCTCAATTACCTGCCAATTATAAGCCCGGTAGCGATCAGCTACTGATTCAGTAAAGGTTAACTCTGTGCCACCAGCTAAAGATACCTGATTCTGGTCATAGATCACTATCAGTTTTCCTAATCCCCAGTGACCAGCTAAAGAGGCCGCTTCTGAGGTAATTCCCTCCATCATACAACCATCACTGGCTAATACATAGGTGTAATGATTTATGATATCATACTCTTCACTATTGTATTTACTGGCCAGTATCTTTTCAGCCAGAGCCATTCCTACCGCATTAGCAAATCCCTGCCCCAGCGGTCCTGAAGTGACTTCTACACCGGGAGTTCGTCCATATTCTGGATGACCAGGTGTTCGCGAGCCAATTTGCCTGAACTTCATAAGGTCCTCTAAGCTAAGATCATAACCTGACAAATGTAACAGTACATATAACAGAATAGAACCATGTCCAGCTGAGAGAACAAATCTATCTCGATCAAACCAATCTGGTTTTTCAGGGTCATGCTTAAGTACTTCACTAAACAATACTGCTCCAATCTCAGCACAGCCTAAGGGCAAACCAGGGTGACCAGAATTGGCCTTTTCAATCGCATCTACCGATAAACCGCGTATTATGTTAGCAACCTTATTTAACATCTTTCCCTCCTATCTCTATTTTTTTCAATTAACTTTTTATCTATCTTATCCTGAATATTATTATTATTCCACCAACTAAGTTACTTTTCATTTTATTAGAGAATTTTTTTTATTTCTTTCAGCCAGGCCATAATCTCTTCTTCAGTTTCGAGTAAAAGTTTCCTTATTTAACAATTTCTACCTGATTAAGTTTATCTACCTCTCCCAATCTTACTTTCACCAATTCCCGCCGAGAAGTGGGAACATTCTTACCTACATAATCCGCTCGAATAGGAAATTCCCGATGACCCCGGTCAATTAAAACCGCCAATTGAATACACTGAGGTCTTCCCAGATCGACAATGGCATCCATGGCTGCCCTTATAGTCCTCCCGGTATAAAGAACATCATCCACCAGTAAAATTTTTTTCTCTGCTACCGGAAAAGGTATTGCTGTCTTTACCACAATTGCCTGTGGCTGTTTCTCTTTGAGATCATCCCGATAAAGAGTAATATCCAGTACCCCTACCGGAATATTTACCTTTTCAATACTATAGATATAATCTGAAATCCTTTTAGCCAGGTACTCTCCTCTGGTTTTAATGCCAATAATAGCTAAACCTTCCACACCTTTATTCTTCTCGATTATTTCATGAGCCATTCTAAGTAAGGTGCGGTCAATATCTTTTTTGTTCATAATAATAGCAGTATGGGAATATTCCAATCGGATCATTGTCCTTTCAACAAGATATTCAAGGGGAATTCTTCCCCTTGAGAACCCCTTAAAGAAAATACCTTAATAAAGAAATGCTATCTTGTTTCACCAACAAGGTATTTAAGAGAGATTCTTACCCTTAAAAATCCCTGAAATAACTTTAGGTTAGTGACTTTATTTAACCGATATACGTTATACGTAATACGGTATACCATATTCACCCTCACCTTCCCTCTCTCCTTAAGGGATAGGATTATTTTAGCTAATCTGAGCAATGCCCTCTTCTAAAACATCCATTGCCTCTTCTAATTGTTCATCAGTTATAACTAAAGAAACCAGCATTCTTAAAACATTCTTATTAATTCCGGCAGTGGGAATCAAAACACCATTTTTGGCACAATACTGAACAATCTTTTCAGTTTCTTCAGTGGCTGGCTCTTTACTCTTTCTATCCTTTACCAGTTCCACGGCCACCATAGCACCTAATCCCCTTACCTCTCCGATAAGATGGTATTTCTTTTCCATCGCCCTGAATCTTTGTTGTAACAATTTTCCGATTTCTACTGCTCTGGCCAGTAGATTATCCTCCTGAATAATTCGAATTACCTCCAGTGCTACCTGGCAGCTAATAGGATTACCAACATAGGTCCCTCCAATACTACCAGCCGGTAAAGCATCACCTATCTCTTTTCTGGCAATGACCGCAGAAAGAGGTAATCCCGAGGCGAGAGATTTTGCCAGACAGATAATATCAGGCTCTATTCCCCAGTGTTCAATAGCAAAAAATTTGCCTGTTCTACCCATTCCACATTGAATTTCATCAGTAATCATCAACATCCCATACTTATTGCCTAATTCTCTGATAAGTTCTAAGAATCCATCAACAGGTATATTAAAACCACCTTCACCCTGAATCGGCTCTACCACTATGGCGGCAACTGTCTCTGGATTAACCATATTCTTCATAGTTCTTTCTAAATCTGCTATGTTTAGAGAAGGATGATAAGGTGTCGGAAATGGTAAGCGATAAATCTCAGGAGCAAAGGGACCAAACTTATATTTGTAGGGTATTGCCTTATGAGTCATGGTTAGTGCTAAAAGGGTTCTCCCATGAAAGGAATTTTCAAAGACAATGATGGCTGGTCTTCCAGTGAACCCCCGGGCTATCTTCACTGCATTTTCTACTGCCTCTGCTCCACTGTTGAATAAAGCCACACCTTTAGCACTATCACCAGGGGCCAGTTGACTTAACTTTTCACTCAAAGAGACAAATGATTCATAGGGAACAGCAGTAAAATCAGTATGGGTAAATTTCTCTGCCTGCCTTTTAATAGCAGAAACAATAGCAGGATGAGCATGACCTACTGCCAGGCAACCCCATCCTCCAGTTAAATCAATATATCGATTTCCATCAACATCTGTTACTAAAGCTCCTTCTCCATATTGAATATAGCCCGGGGAAAGGGAGTTACCCATTGGTGTTAATACGTACTTTTCTCTCTTTTTAGCAATTTCTTGAGATTTGGGGCCAGGAATTTCAGTTTTTAAAGAAATAAACTTCCTCATAACTGTTATCTCCTTTACCTTAAATTTTATTTTTAATTTTACCTATAAATTTTAAACACCTAACATTAACCTCCTAAGGTGGCTACCATCACCGCCTTTATGGTATGTAACCGATTTTCAGCCTCATCAAAAACAACAGAATGTTTACTGCGAAAGACTTCATCGGTTACTTCCATAGATTTTAATCCATATTGGTCAAAAACTTCCTGCCCTATCTTGGTATTGGTATCATGATAAGAAGGTAAGCAGTGCATAAATATTACCTCTGGATTTCCAGTGTCCTCAATCATTTTCCTATTCACCTGGTAATCTTTTAATAATGCTATTCTCTCAGCCATCTTATCTTCTTCACCCATAGAAACCCAGACATCGGTATAAAGAACATCCGCTCCTTTGACACCCTTAGCAATATTATCAGTTATGTGGATAGTTGCCCCCGATTTTTCCGCTATTTTTTTTGCCTCACTCCATAAATCATCTTTAGGAAATAAGGAACTGGGGGAAACAATTCGAAACTCCATTCCCATAATTGCCGAAGCAATAAGTAAAGAATTAGCCATATTATTTCTTCCATCTCCAACATAAACCAGGACTACTTTCTCTAATGGTTTCCTAACTTTTTCCCTGATAGTCATTAAATCAGCCAGAACCTGGGTGGGATGATAGAGGTCTGTTAAACCATTCCAGACCACTGCTCCAGAATATTTGGCCAATATCTCCACTGATTCCTGTTTAAATCCTCGAAATTCTATTCCATCATAATAACGGCCTAAAACCCGGGCAGTATCTTCCATTGACTCCTTGCTCCCCATTTGGGAGCCAGTGGGGCCTAAGTAAGTAACATTAGCTCCTTGATCAAAGGCGGCCACTTCAAAGGCGCATCTCGTTCTGGTGGAAGTCTTCTCAAATATCAAAACAATATTTTTCCCCTTTAATCTTTGCCGTTCCCTACCACTATATTTTTCCTTTTTAAGGGAAATAGCCGATTCCAGTAAAAATGAGATTTCCTCTTTACTAAAATCTTTTAAAGTCAACAAATGACGGTTTTTTAAATTAATGGACATAAATCTTCTTTCCTTTTCTCTCTATTTTTAGATTGGATAAATACCTAATTAATACTAATAAAAACTCCACTCTTATCCTAAGGATAGGGTAAATAATTTAGAAAGTCAATCATGTAGATAAATAGATAACATGAGTTAATAATATGAGTTAGTAAACATCGCACCCGCTTATTTAACCATTACCACCTTCTTAGAAGGTGGTTTTTCATGGTTAAATAAACTAATGTTGGATAAATCTTCAAAATTACGGTAGCAATAAATCTACTATTTAAACAAATGAACAAAGATTCCACTTCGCACTTTTGGTTCAAACCAGGTAGATTTAGGAGGCATAATTTGCCCTCTTTCTGAAACCTCCATTACTTCCTCTATAGAGGTGGGAAAGAGGGTAAAGGCAATTCTGGCGCCCTGTTGGATTCCTTTTTCTATTCTGACTAAGGCATCGTTCCCGCCTATAAATTCAATTTTACTACTTTTTTGCATATCCTTAATCCCTAATAAGGGATTTAATACTTTATTTTGTAAAAGGGATACATCTAACTTATCAATAATATCTAAATTTTCGGTATCAAAATTATTCTCTCTAAAAAATAATCGATACCACTGCCCAGCCAGATTCAGGCCAAATTCATGTTTTTGAGCAGGTAAAAAAGGGTTATTGGGGGTAATTTTTTCCACTTTAAATATACACTCTATGCTTTTTAAAAAATCATGTTCAGAAAATCCATTTAAATCTTTCAGCAGACGATGATAACCAGTTATTCTAAGCTGATTATGTGGTATCAGCATCGCTGGAAAATATCTATATTCTTCATCCCCATCTTTATTTTCTCTCTCTACTGATTTTTGATCTCTAATTCGAGCCACTTCTACCGCTGCTGCTACCCGGTGATGTCCATCGGCAATATATAAAGCTCTAATTCCTTGAAAAGCCTTAATAAAATCAAGAATAATTTCTTCTTCTTTAATCTGCCAGCAGCAGTTTCTTATTCCATCATCAGATATAAAATCATAAATAGCCTCTCTATGAGCAATTTCTCGCTTTATCAACGCTTCTAAAAGGTTATTATGCTGGTAAACAAGCAAGGGACATCCAGTATGGGCTTTAGTTTCTTGAATATGACTGACTCTTTCCTGCCAGGTTTTTATTTCAATCTGTTCATGTTTTTTAATAATACCCTGCTGGTAATCATCAACTGCCAAACAAGCCACTATACCAGTCCGCTCCATAATATCATTGCTTTGCCTATAAAGGTAAAGGCATTTCTTTTCTTCTTCTATCATAATTTTATCCTTTATCATCTCTTTTAAACCCTGGGCAGCTATCTTGGCTAACTGATTATGAGATACTTCCCTCTCCTGCTTCAGGGTAGCTTCTGGCTTAGTTACCTTTAAAAAAGAATAAGGATTACTATTAATGACGATACTGGCTTCCTGTTTACTTATCACATCATAAGGGGGAGCACTGACTTTTGATACCAGTTCTCTCCTTGGCCGTAATGCTTTAAATGGCCTAATATCTACCATCTTTTCTCCTCATGCTGCTATATTTTATTATTCCTATCACTTATATCACTTATACTTATACTTACTAATTATTCTTATTATGCTGATATTCTGCAATCAGTCGAATAATCTCCTGACCAATTCGAAATTGTGCTTCTTGGGTGGATGCCCCAATATGAGGGGTAAGCGAAATGTGTTCATTCTGGAGCAAAGCAGTATTAGTACAGGGCTCCTCGCAATAAACATCAATACCTGCTCCTGCTATTTCCCCCTTTTCTAAAGCCTCTAACAATGCTTTTTCATTTACCAGTTTACCCCTGGCAGTATTAATTAAAAAAGCACTTTTTTTCATTTTCTTAAGTTGTGGTTCATCGATTAAATAGCTACCATTTCCATCAAAAGAGGTATGTAAAGAGATAAAATCAGATTGACTGAGTAGTTCATCAAAGGGAAGATATTGGAAACTACTATCCAGCCCCTGGGGTATAATAATATCGTAATAGACAATTTTCATACCTAATAAACTGGCTTTTTGGGCTAAAATCTTACCAATGCGACCCATCCCTATTATTCCTAAAGTCTTCCCGGCTAACTCTAGACCGGTATATTGATTTTTATTCCATTCCCCCCTCTTCATAGTTAAATTGGCGGGAACCATTTTTCTGGCCAGCACCAACATATGGGCTAGAGCAAGTTCAGCAACCGACAGACTACTTGCTTCTGGAGTATTGGTAACCTTAATTCCCCTTTCTTGAGCATAATCAACTGCAATATTATCCACTCCTACTCCAGCCCTGATTATCAATTTAAGCATTCCGGTCTGAAGCGCAGAATCAATTACCTCTTTGGTAACTTTGGTGGCAGAACGAACAATAAGGATTTCATTTTCCCTAATTTCCTGAAAAATAGCCTCTGGTTCACTTTTACCTATCTGGATAATAAATCCCCTTTTTCGTAATTCTTCAATTAGCAAAGGATCTGCCTTATCTTTAATAAGAATGTTAACCATTAACTTTTTCACCCCCTCAAATTTAATATCTGATCAATAGTAGATAATAATTCATCTATTTCCTCTAAGGTTAGATCACCCATATGAGCTATGCGAAAAGTTTTATCCTTTAATTTACCATAACCATTGGAAATCAGAAAACCAGCCTCACCAAGTTTTTTATTTAATTCACCTACATTAATATTACAAGTATTGTTAATACAGGTAACCGTATCAGAGGCAAATTGTTCTGAAGGGAATAAATCAAAATTGTCTTTCGCCCATTTACGTACTCGTTCAGCCATTACCCGATGCCTGATAAATCGATTTTCCAAACCTTCCTTCATTATGGAATCCAGCTGACTATCTAAGGCAAACATATGGGATAAAGAAGGAGTGAAGGGATACTGATAATCTTTTTTTACCAGATATTCATGCAAACCTAATAAATCAAAATATACCCCTCTATACTTAACTCCTCTGGCGGCCTCCAGGGCCTTTTGGGAAATGGAACAAAAAGAAAGGCCAGGAGGCAAACCTAAACACTTTTGACTGGAAGTAAGACAAATATCAATGCCTAATTCATCAACCGGAATTTTGACTCCACCCAAAGAACTTACCGCATCAACACAGAATATCACCTCTGGATATTGCTTAACTACCTCGGCAATTTCTGCCAGGGGATTCATAACACCGGTAGAAGTTTCATTATGAGTAATAGTGATTAAATCATATCTCCCGCTCTCTAAAACTTTTTTAACCAGTTCTCCTCTTATTGGTTCTCCGTATTCCACCTCAAAACGCTCTGCCTTTACCTGATTGGCTACTGCCATCTCGTACCAACGTTCGCCAAAGGCTCCACAGATAAAGATAGCTGCACACCCACGGGTACAGGAACGAACCGCCCCTTCCATCAATCCACTGCCAGAAGAGGTGGAAAGCAATATTTCATTTTGAGTATACATCAGCTTCTGTAATTTTTGGCTGATTGCCCTCTGTAAATCAGACGCTTCTTTGGTTCGGTGACCAATCAAAGGTGTTGCCATCTTTTCCAGTACCTCCTTTTTTACCTCAGTAGGTCCCGGGATAAACAGTTTTTTCCTCATTATCTTTACCACCTTTCTACTAATTAATAAAAATCCCCAGCAGTTAATTTATAACTGCTGGGGACGAATAACTACTCCGTGGTGCCACCCCAATTCAGCCTATCAGGAAAAATATTTTTAACTAAATATTTTTAACTTTAAAGTAATGAATTTGAGCTCTTTCTTTTTGTTAACGCTTAAAGCGGTTCGGGATAATCTATTTTTTTATTTCACCCAAACATTTTTCAGTTTCAGATGGATTTCAGTCAATTCTTCGCTGATGTTTCACCCCTCTCAGCTCTCTGAAAAAGAATATTGACTTACTCTTCTGAATAAGTTTAATTTTTATTTTTAAATAAGCTACCACTCTATGAATATATTGTCAATACTTTTTATAATTTTTTTGATAATTTTTTCAATGCCTAAAACAACGATAACCGGTAAAGACCATAATCATTCCCAGGCGATTAGCAGCAGCAATTACCTCTTCATCTCTCTTAGAGCCACCCGGTTGAATAATAGCCTTAACCCCGGCTGTACTTGCCTCTTCTACACCATCGGCAAAGGGGAAGAAAGCATCAGAAGCTAAGTAACTACCTTTAGCACGCTTTCCCGCCTTATTAACAGCAATTTGAACAGAATCTACCCGACTCATCTGACCAGCTCCAACTCCCACTAATTGCTTATTCTGGGTTAAAACAATGGCATTTGATTTAACATGCTTAACCATCTTCCAGGCCAGTAATAGTTCCTCTAGGTCCTCTTTATTCGGTTGTTTCTCTGTTACTACTACCAGATCATCTACTGCTATATTTTGAAAATCACGTTCCTGCAGGAGAAACCCTCCTGATATCTTTTTTAAATCCTTAATATGGCGGTCCTGAGCACGTAAATCACCTACCTGTAATATTCGCCGATTCTTTTTCTCTTTTAAAATGGTTAAGGCACCCTGACTATAAGATGGAGCCAAAATTGCTTCAACGAAAGGAGTTTCATCAATCAATTGAGCCAATTTTTCCTCCACTCTTCTATTAATCCCAACAATACTACCATAAGCTGATAAAGGGTCACTTTGGTAAGCTTTCTCATAGGCAGATTCAATACTCTCAGCAGTAGCCAGCCCACAGGGATTAGTGTGTTTAATGAAAGTCACAGCAGGCTCATCAAATTCTTTCACAATTGTCAAGGCAGCTTCCAGGTCCACCAGATTATTGTAAGAAAGTTCCTTCCCCCCTAATAGTTGAGCATTTCCCAGGTTAGCTTCCTTCACCAGATTTTCCCGATAAAAAGCCGATTTTTGATGGGGATTTTCTCCGTACCTCAACATATCAGCCCTTCGAGCTCCTAAAACCAGATAATCGGGGAAAGAGTCTGCTTCATTGGGAATCATTTCTTTAGTTAAATAACTATAAATCAGGCTATCATAATAGGAGGTATATTGAAAAACTTTTACGGCCAGTTTTTTTCTGGTCGCCAGAGAAATAACACCTTCTGGATTATTAGCTAATTCTTGCAAAATTACCTGATAGTCAGCAGGGTCTACCACCACAGCTACATCCTGATAATTTTTGGCAGCTGCCCTTAACAGCGAGGGGCCACCGATATCTATATTCTCAATAGCTTCTTCCAGCAAAACATCATCCTGTAATACTGTCTTTTCAAAAGGATAGAGATTTACTACCACCATTGCTATAGGCAAAATCTGCTGCTCTGTTAATTGTCTTTGATGATTGAGATTATCTCTTTTAGCCAATATTCCTCCAAAAATGGTCGGATGTAAAGTTTTTACTCTTCCCTCTAATATTTCCGGAAATTTAGTTATTTCCGATATTAAGGTAACCTCAATTCCAGCTTCCTGTAAAACTCTCGCCGTTCCACCAGTAGAAATAATCTGATAGCCGGTTTTCTTTAATCCTTCGGCTAACTCAATAACTCCCGATTTATCTGAAACACTAATGATTGCTCTTTTTATTTTTTCCACTTTTTTCTTCCCCTTTTCTATCTAAGAATCTAAATCTAAGCTAAAATATCATATCTTTCTTCCAGCCAGACTTGATAATCCCTTTTTTCCTATATCCCTACGGTAATACTGATTTTCAAAGTTTATCATTCTCACTCCCTGGTAAGCTTTATTAATAGCCTCTTCTAAATTAGCAGCCCAGGCAGTTACTCCTAATACCCTACCACCGGCAGTAACAATCTGACTATTCTTCTTTTTGGTCCCGGCATGAAAAACCATCATATCCTCTCTCTCTTTTAATCTTTCCAATCCAGTAATTATCTTTCCTTGTTCATAAGCTCCCGGATATCCTCGGGAAGCCATAATGACACAGACTGCCGCCTGTTGTTTCCACCTGAGCTCTATCCGGTCTAAATAGCCACCTACAGTTGCCTGCATAATCTCCATTAAATCTGTTTCTAAACTGGGCAGAATTACCTGGGTCTCCGGATCACCAAAGCGAGCATTAAATTCCAATACCTTAGGACCCTCCCTGGTTAGAATTAGACCAGCATAAAGGACTCCTTTAAAAATCCGACCCTCCTGTTTTAGACCTTCAATGATGGGCAGAAATACCTTTTCTAACACCAATCTCTGGCTCTCTTCACTAAAAAAAGGAACCGGGGAGTAGGCTCCCATCCCACCAGTATTTAATCCCTCATCATCATCACCAATCTTTTTATGATCTTGAGATGATATCATGGGCAAAATATGTTTGCCATCGCTAAAGACTAGCAAAGATACCTCCTCACCGCTAAGAAATTCTTCTACCACTACCTTATTGCCAGCCTCACCAAACTGCTTTTCTTTCATAATCTGGGCTATGGCTTCTTCTGCTTCGGCTTTATCCTGCACGATAAGAACACCTTTACCACCAGCCAATCCATCTGCTTTCAATACCAGCGGGTAAGATTGGTTCTTTACATAAAAAAGTGCCTGCTGATAATCAGTAAAAACCTGGTATAAAGCAGTAGGAACATGATATTTACTCATTAAATCTTTAGCAAAGACCTTGCTTGACTCAATTTCTGTCGCTTCTTTAGTAGGACCAAAGATGGGATAATTATGAGATGAAAAGAGATTAACAATTCCCAAAGAGAGGGGGATTTCTGGTCCTACTATAGTAAAATCTATCTTCTTCTCTCGAGCCACTCTTAACAATCCATCAATATCATCGACTTTCACATCCAGGCACTCTGCTAACTCAGCAATACCAGCATTACCAGGGGCACCATAAATCTTCTTTACTACTGGACTCTGAATTAGCTTCCAGATAATAGCATGTTCTCTACCACCATTACCAATGACTAATATATTCAATTATATAACCTTTCTAATAATTTATTTTATTCCCATGATTTTTTTCAATTTATTTTATCTCTATCATTCTTGCTTCATTGCCTTGATAATCCCGGTATTACTCATTACTTATTTCTCATTACTCTAAAAGGATTCATAGCTTAAAAAACGTAATAAACTATTCAATGAACCAGTTGGATAAAGAAACAGGTTCTCAGGAATTTTAATTCTCTCCTCAAAGGTGGCACCAGCCTTTTTCAATTCCTGAACCGTCTTTTCATTTTTAAACATTTGCACTAATACTGATTCTCTGGCTAAAAAGAGGGCACTAAACTGTAAAGAACGGGGTTTATTAGTGGTATTCCCCGCATAACTAAAAATTAGCAGGTTGGGGGTAGTAGTATATTTTGCTTTTTGAATAATAGTAATCATTTGAGGACGAATTTCTCCTTTTACCAGATTGACTGGTATTTTCTTTAGGCGATAATGATAATCAAGATAAGTGTGAGGACTATCTTTAATATCAACTTCTACACCAATATCTAAAAGACAACGATTTTTTAAAAATGGCACTATCCCTGTATCCTCTTCAATCCTGCCCCCTATAGCAGATAGAGAAGCCTTCTTCTTACCCTCTTCTTCTATCCATTCCTTGCTATCTTTTAAGCCAAAAACATATTGCTGTTCATATCTTAGAAAAAGAGAAACATATATTTCAAAATGCCCTTCTATATTAGATAATCTCTCTATAAAATCATTCAGCCAGGTTTTGCCATTCACTTTAATATTTACTCCCTTCTCCCTTTAGCTATATAAATAGGCATTAGAAACATATTGTAATACCATACGATGGGTATTAAAAAAAGAGGCATTAATAGCAATACAATGTCTCATGATATTAATCCATTGGCTCTTCTTATGATAATAGATAGGAATAATATTTAACTCCAATTTTTTATACAATGAATCAGCCTCCTCCTCATCAATACTTTCTACATTTGCGGCCGAGCCAATTGACCAGCCAGTAATACCTTCAATACAACCCTCCACCCACCAGCCATCCAGCACACTAAGACTGGGAACTCCGTTATGAGCAGCCTTCATACCCGAGGTACCTGATGCTTCTTTTGGTTTTCTGGGTGTATTTAACCATAAATCTACTCCCGAAGTTAACCTCTTCCCTAAATCCATATCATAATTTTCCAGATAGACAATTTTTATCTTCTCTGTTGCTGGTGCTGGTAATTGCCGAGAGGTATTAATAATCTTTTGGATTAACTCTTTAC
The DNA here is from genome assembly GCA_002452835.1 of Candidatus Atribacteria bacterium UBA6794. Lineage (GTDB taxonomy): Bacteria > Atribacterota > Phoenicimicrobiia > Phoenicimicrobiales > Stramentimicrobiaceae > Oleihabitans. The sequence goes on from DKFO01000032.1 coordinate 29,716, forward strand.
CCAGCTGATCCTTAGGATGAGCTTTACCAGCAAATACCAGTTGCATTTTACCAACTTTGCTGGCGATATTAATCAATCGATTTAAATCATAAAAAATTAAATCAGCACGCTTATAGGCAGTAGCTCTGCGGGCAAAACCAATAGTCAATATTGCTGGGTCGAATTCTAAATTGGTAACTTCATTAATATAATCAATCAACTCTTCTTTAGCTTTTTGGTGAGCATCCCAGACCTCCCTATCTGGTATATTAAGAGCATACCGCAAACTGAAGGAATCTGACTTCCAGCCAGGGATATACTGGTCATAAAGCTGGGCAAAATACTTGCCAGTCCAGGTAGCAGAATGAACTCCATTAGTAATAGAGTCAATATGATATCCGGGAAACATTTCCCGGGATACCAAACCATGCCTTTTAGCCACCCCATTAATATAATGGCTGAGATTGAGTGCCAGTTGGGTCATATTCAGCTTTTCTTCCCCGGCCAAATTTTTTAATAATTCATAGGGAATTATATTCCCCAACACCTGCTCGACTAATTGATAGGGAAATTGGTCTATTCCGGCCGGTACAGGGGTATGGGTGGTAAAAACACAACTCTTTTTCACCTGTTCGATATCCCATTTATTTTCCTGCTGATTATTATAATTGTTTAATAATTCCAGAGCCAATAAACTGGCATGCCCTTCATTCATATGGTACCTGGAAATATCTTTAAATCCTAATTCCCGTAGCATTCGCACTCCACCGATTCCCAGCACTATCTCCTGGGCCAGGCGATATCGTTCATCACCACCATATAAATAATAGGAAAGACTACGGTCATAATCACTATTTTCCTTAAGATCTGTATCTAAAAAATAGACAGGAACATTGTTGCCATCTAAACCTCTGACCATATACATCCACACCTGAACAGTAACTTTTCTCCTTTCAATTTCCACCTGAACTTGAGCTGGTAACTGAACTAGCACTTCCTCAGGGCTCCACTCTTCGGGTAATTCCTGTTGGCATCCTTCTTTATTAATTTTTTGTCTGAGATAACCCTTCTTGTAAAGTAGAGTTATACCAACCATAGGGACTCCCAGATCAGCAGCAGAACGAATAGTATCACCAGCTAAAATTCCCAATCCCCCACTGTAGGTGGGAATTTTTGAATCAACACAAATCTCCATCGAAAAATAGGCAATCTTATTCTCTCTCTTAGTACATTCCTCCTGTTCATAAAGCAAACCTTTCTTGGCCTCCATCTTGCCTCCCTGTTATCTCTTATTATTGTGATATTAATAAATTAATTTCTAAAAGTGTTTTAGTCAATACTTAATTTTTAAAAATTTCTTATATCTTCCTATCTTTAATTTTTTAACCTGCAGAAAGAAAGCATTATTGTTATTATTGTTGTCCTTTAATATACCTTAAACCTATTTGATTTTATCATATGCGGTCAATTTCTTTTAATAGACTGCTATACAATTCAAGATATTCAGGGGAAGTATCCCCTGAAACCCCTCAAAGAAAATACAATTCAAGAAATGCTATCTTGTTTAACAACAAGATATTCAAGGGGAATACTTCCCCTTGAGAACCCCTGGATTAAAAGCAAAATATATTGTTAATTATTTAGTAATAATATTTATACTATCTTGTAGTATCGGAATTTCAAAAAAATTCCGATACTACAAGATAGTATTTAATAAAGTTTTAATAAATATTTTATGAGTATTTTAAAATAATATCATATAATAAGAAAAGATGAAAATAGATTATGAATATCTTGTTTTACAAACAAGATAGAGTTTTAGTATCGGAATTTCAAAAAAACGAAGTATTCCCCTTGAATATCTTAAAATTATTGGGCAAAGGATATCAATAAGTTAATAAAAATGATGACCATTCAAAAACGTCTCTGGATTTCAAATTTAATATTAATAATCATAACTATTTTATTACTGTTCGGGGTAAGCCTGGTTATTACTGAGAATTTTAGTAAATTTATTGGTTTCCCAGCCAGAGGTGACCGCCGGGAACCTCCTATTTTCAATAGAGCTCTTCTCAGGGCAGATCGAACAGTAATGAAAACCATAGAATCAGAACCAGACCTATTTCTTGATCCTGATTATATTCACCAAATAGATGATTTCTTGAATTCTTTCAGTACCGCTCTTCTGGTAAAAAAAGAAGATAGCATAATCTATTTTTCCCCATTTCTTGCTAAAATTGGTATTACTCAGGAATATATAGCAGAACAGGCCAAAAATCCAGCTCAAAATCCAGATAATATTATCAAACTTTCAGATACTTTATTTATGAAAATCATTCCCTTCCGATTTGAAAATCAAAATCCCGGCACTTTAATTCTGGTCAATGATGCTACTCCTATCTTTCAGGAATTAGATATCTTTAAAAAATCTGTTATTTATACCTTAATTCTCTTTCTGATTATTGTTATAGGTATTAATACCCTGATTACCTATTTATTATCAAAACAGATTGTTAATCCCTTAACTCGTTTGCAAAAAGCAGCTCAAGAAATTCAAAAGGGTAATTACGATTTTCAATTAGAAGCACCTTCCAAAGATGAAATTGGAGCATTGTTTCAGAGCTTTGAAGAAGCGAGAAGGCAATTAAAAAAATCAGAGGAAACCAAAAAGAAGTACGAACAAAATCGTAATGAACTAATTACCAACATCTCCCATGACCTAAAAACACCAATTACCACCATCAAGGGCTATATTGAAGGTATCATGGATGGTATTCCCCAATCCAAAGAAAAACAGGATAAATATTTACAAACTATTCATCAAAATGCTACCCATATGGAATCACTAATTGAAGATTTATTTTTATTATCCAAATTTGATTTAGATCAATCGCTTTATCAATTTGAGAATATAAATATCAAAAATTACCTGGCCGATTCCTTCGAAGAATTGCACTTCGACTTACAAGAAAAGGGTATTAAACTTGAATATAGAGCAGCTTACGATGAACAAAAATTAGTAAGGGCAGATCGGCAACAACTAAAAAGAGTCATTCTTAATATTATCAATAATGCTGTAAATTACAAAAGTGAAAGTAATCCAGTAATTCAAATGATATTAACTGAACAGAAAGAGGAAGCCCAGGTTGAAATTCGAGATAATGGTAAAGGTGTCTCTGAAGAAATGCTAAATAAAATATTTGAGCGTTTCTATAAAGAAGATAAAGCCAGATCTAACCAATCGCCCGGTAGTGGTTTGGGTCTTCATATTGCTCGCAAAATTATTTTAGATCATGGTGGAAAAATATGGGCAAAGAGTAAAGTCGGTTTTGGCACCAGTATCTTCTTTACCTTAAAAAAAGTAAATCAAAATGATATCAATATTGAAAATAAGGAAATGAATAATGAGAAAAATTCTAATCATTGAAGACCAACAGAGTATTGCTGAATTAGAAAAGGATTATCTGGAAATCAATAACTTTCAGGTAGATATAAAAAACAATGGCCGAGAGGGTTTAGAACTGGCTCTAAATAAAGACTATGACTTGATATTACTGGATTTGATGTTACCCGATATTGATGGTTTTGAAATATGTAAAAAAATAAGAAAAGAAAAGAATATTCCCATCCTTATTATCTCGGCTCGAGGAGAAGATATTGATAAAATTCGAGGATTGGGATTAGGAGCAGATGACTATATCAGTAAACCTTTCAGTCCCAATGAACTGGTAGCCAGGGTTAAAGCACACCTGAACCGTTTTGACCGTCTTACTGGAAAATCGGAAAAGTCAAAACAGGAAATTCAGGTAAAAAATTTAATCATTAATCAGGTTTCTCGACGCGTTTTTTTAGACAATAAAGAAATTATCTTTACCACCAAAGAGTTTGAGATATTAAACTTTCTGGCCACTCATCCCAATATAGTCTTTAGTAAAGAGCAACTCTATGACCATATCTGGGGGGATGATTCTTATGGAGATATTGCTACCATTGCCGTTCATATTAAAAAAATAAGAGATAAGATTGAAAAAGACCCCCAACATCCCCGTTTTATAGATACCCTGTGGGGTTCAGGCTATCGATTTAATGCCTGATAAAGACAATTATAGGAATTCTTCCCCTTGATTATCTTGTTTGCAAAACAAGATAGAATTTCTTGGAACGATATTTTTCTTTAAGGGGTGGTCAAGAGGAAGGATTCTCCTTGAATATCTCGTTGATGAAAACTAAGACTGTAAAATTAAAAATATTCCCTAACAGTAATGCTCATCATCATATTCCTCTCCCTTAGAAGCTGGTCTTTACCCACACTTAACACCGAGGTTTGAAGGTTAGTGCTATATAGGGGGAGAAGGTCCTTGACCGATTAGAATACCATACATCTCTGCTGCAGTTTCCAGACGTTGTAATCCTCGCCACATGGTTTGGGTGCCAGGGGGTCCATCACTTTTTCGACCCAAATAACCACCCATCCCTGCCATCATACGAATTGCTTCCATTAAAGAAGGAGGCTGAGGGGGAGGAATAGGATTTTTATTGACATAGACACAAAGTGCTTTCCACTCCACATCATTAAAGAATACCGTGCAAGGAAGATCGGGAATTTCTCTACCCAGCATAGTTAAATGATAAATACGCCAGGCTACCACCATATCCACTCCTAAGCAAGCTTCCAGACGATCAGCTGTACCTAATTGCCGGTCCTTAATCCGGCAGCCACTTTTTAAGGTGCGGTGATAGACTTCTATCCCCCAGCGGCTGGAATACCATTCTACTCTTTTTTGAGCATCAGCAAAGGTTTCCACTGAAGCTGTGGTTAGAAGCATCCATTCCACCGGTTTTATCCCTTCTTCTGTCTCTTTCTCCGTAACATATATTGCCCATACCTTTACTGGGGTAGAGAAAGAGCTTTTTTTAGGAGGAGATAGGGTAACTTCAGCAAAGCGTATCTCCACCCAGGTATCCCGGGCTTTATTTGAGCCTCGGCGGGGAATGTGGATCTTCAGTGCTCCAGCTATTTCCCGAGCAGCCATATATTCCCAGAGATGTTGTTGTTCTACTTTACGATTACGGGTTTTCTCAGCTCTCACTAAAAGTTTTGGTCCAGTTGGCTCTCGGGTTGCCGCTAAGAATAGCTCAAAGATATCTGATTCCCGATCTCCAATACTCACCAGTGTAGTATCAGGACAGAGCTTCTGGAGGGCAGCTACCTGATTGAAGCTGCGTAACCATTTAGCACTCTCTTTTTGCTCTAAGGGTAGCTCTTTTCTCTGACGGCTTTTACCTCTCTTTTGTGGATCTCTAGCCCAGCACTGGGCATCCAGGATACCTAAGGGAGTACCATCTTCAGTAAAAGCCAGGGTATCATGTAAAATTAAACCAATGCTGTGCTGCTCTACCCCATTGGTGGGACCTAAGCCTGTTGTCAGAGGATGAGTGCTGTAGTCTAAGATAGTGGTATCCTGGGGAGCTAAGACAATCTGCTGCTTTTTGATCCGCTCTAAGGTAGTTTCTAAATGAGCATCTAAGATTACCTTCATACTCACCTCCTGGTGGTGAAAAAAGCGGTAAGCACCCATAGTTTTAGCTTTACAGCCACAAGCTTCCGGAATGTTTTTCTCACAGTTAGCAAAAAAGTCTTGAGCAATGGTATAGAGCCGGCGCTTTAGTCGGGGATCATACAACCGAACAGTACCAAATTCTGCTTCAGCCCAGTTGGCTGGTTCCTCTGGGCGGGGCATCTCTCCCCACTCTACCTCTGGTTCTTGACTTAAAATCTTCTGCCAGTGAGGGTGTAAAGGATAGATAAAGATGTTTTTCTGCTTACCATCTCGCCTACCTGCTGTTTTCCCAATATACTGCCAGTTGGCAGCTCGATAACAAGTACCGGAAAAAAGAGTGGGGTCAACAAAGGTTTCTGCCAAAACGGGAGAGACCCAGTAGCGCTCTTGCCAGTCCTGAGGTAAACGAGCTAGAGCTAAGGATAAGACATGAGAGGCTAAATTAGCTACTTTAAGCTCAGGCACCAGCAAGAATCGGCTATTGGTAACAATCTTTCCCAGATTAACCCTTCTTGCTCTCTTACTCCAGCCAATATAATCATCCCGGGATTTAAGGGCCCAGGTAGCTGAGGTAAAAGCTAAGGCTCCAATATAACCATAATTGTTACTTTCTACTATATATCTTATCTGGGCTCCACACAAGGGACCAGCACCCAGATAATGATATTTTTCCAGGAGGGTGCGCCACAGTCTCGATTCATTGGTATAGCGGCTATTTATCGGTTTAACTCTTATCTCACCTAACTCTGCTAAAGTGCAACTTACTGAAGGAGAGACCTCTGTTTCCCTTTCAGTAGGAGTAAACTCAGTAAAATTGGTGACTTTTTCCACTGCTGGTAGATGGATAATACCTTGTCGGTCAAGTTCCACCAGGGCTTTACGACAACTCATATCCTTGAGATTACCATTAGGTGAATACCAGCCATTACGTTGGCAGATTCGACGGGAAAGCTCCCGTCGAGATAAGTCAGATTCTGTCTTGACTATCTCTTCGATCTCATTTATGATAGCTTTAGTAAAGTTTCGACCACATACCTGCATGGTCTTACTCTACACTATCTTGGCCTCGGTGTCAAGTGTGTGCTTGGATCAGCCCTCGAGGGGAGAGGAGAAGTAGG
>DKFO01000058.1 GCA_002452835.1 Candidatus Atribacteria bacterium UBA6794
TGATTGGAGTATTGTCTTTAAGAGATCTCATTGTGGCTGATCCCCAAAAAAAGATAACCCAGATCATGGAAGAAGATGTCATCAGTGTCCTGGATACCGAAGACCGTGAAGTAGCAGCAAGGTTAATTTCAGATTATGATTTCTTAGCCATTCCCGTTATTAATAAACAAGGGATAATGGTCGGTATTATCACTGTGGATGATATTATTGATGTGCTGGAGGAGGAAGTAACCGAAGATATCCATAAGATGGTTGGTTCGGCTGAGTTTTATTATGAAGATAGATTAATCAAAACTAGCTCCTTACAAAGAGCAAAGGCTCGCTTACCCTGGCTTATGGTCTGTTTGGTTGGGCAGATGATCTCCGGCAAGATCATTGAGATTCATTCGGGAATTTTACAATTGGTATTAGCATTATCTTTCTTTATTCCTATTATAATGGACATGGGAGGTAATATTGGGTCCCAATCTTCTACTATCACAGTGAGAGGCTTGGCAACTGGCCAACTTCGCTTGCATGAAATGTGGCAGAATGTCTGGACTGAAACCAAAGTAGGATTTTTTATTGGATTACTCACAAGTGCCATTATTTTACCTATTACTTATTTTTGGCAAAAAGATTATTTCCTGTCAATCACTATTAGTATAGCTGCCTTTATAACTGCTATTCTTGCTGCTACCACAGGCACTCTCTTACCATTAATTTTTACAAAATTAAAAATTGATCCTGCTATTGCAGCGGGACCATTTATTACTACAATAAATGATATTATCAATTTGACGGTATATTTTGGTTTAGCAACTTTTCTATTTAGCTATCTAAGATAAAACAGATAAAATATCAATCTTTTACATATGACATTAAATTATAAATTATATGCCTTGGTTCTGGTCTAAAAACTTTTAACTAAAGAGAATAAACCTTCTTATTATTAACTATGTTAGTATGAGCGAACTGGATTGCTTCAGCCTGCCCCTAAATATTAATTTAGGAAGCAGGTTAGCAATAAAAGGCTTTTACTTTTAATTGAAATCAAAATAACTTTACATAAGATATATTATCGGAACTATTATATTGGTGATATTTTGTCATTCTTAAAATTTAATAACCCTCTTCTCTCATTATCTTTACTATGCCTTCTAAACATTTATCAATATTTATATATTGGTCAATATTTAGCCAATAATCTATCTTTAATTGATTTTTAAACCAGCTTAATTGTCTTTTGGCAAAATTACGAGTATCTTTCTTCATTTTTTCAATAGCTTCATCCTTTGTTATTCTTCCTTCTAAATAAGATACTATATGTTTATAACTTAATCCTTGTAAGGCATTCAAGTTATAATTTTGATATTTTTCCATTATTGCTCTAGTTTCTTCTATCAATCCCTTTTCAATCATTTTTGAAACCCGGTCATCAATTCTTTTATATAATTTTCTGCGATCCATGGAAATACATATAATGCAAAAATGATAGTTCTTTTCAGAATGATTATCATTTTTTCTCTTATGATAAAATGAGATAGGTTTACCAGTTGTAAAAAATACCTCCAAAGCTCTTATTATTCTTTTGGTATCATTAACATTTATTTTTTGCGCATATTCAAAGTCATGTTCCTTAAGTTTCTCATATAAAAAAAGATTACCCTTTTCTTGGGCTATTTTAACTAATTGGTCTCTAATATTTTGGTTTCTACCAGGACCATAAAATAATGGCTCTATAAGTGATTTAATATAAAGTCCGCTCCCTCCGACAATAATAGGTTTTTTCTTTCGAGAAATAATATCTAAAATATATTTATGCGCTTGATCAGTGTATTGCTTAACATCATAACTTTCTGAAGGTTCAATCAAATCAATACCATGATGTTTATACTTCTTTAAAATGTCCTGGGGTGGTTTATCGGTGCCGATATTCAAATATTTATAGATCTGCATTGAATCGGCAGAAATAATTTCAATATCAGGTATAAGCTGGGCAATTTTAATAGATATCTCAGTCTTTCCGCTAGCGGTGGGACCAGTTAAAATAATGATTTTATTTAAATTTAATTTCAACTAAATCTCCAAATAAGTTATATGCATCTGCTTTTTTTATTTTTACATAGACAAATTTACCCAATAAATTATCGTTATGAGGGTAAGAAAAAACAACTATCTTATTTGTTCTAGTTTTCCCCCAATATTGATCTTCTATGCCCTTTTTGGATTTATTTTCAACCATTATTTCTACTGTATTACCTACTATAGTCTGATTTATTGTGTTTGATATATTTTTTTGTAACTCTATTAATCTCCATAATCGTTTTTTCTTGATTAAAAGAGGCACCTGATCTTCAAAAAAAGAGGATAGAGTCTGTTCACGATTAGAATAAATGAAAGTATAGGCAGAGTCAAATTGAATGTTTTGAAATGCCCTAATTGTTTCTTCGAAATCCTCTTCTGTTTCCCCCGGGAATCCAACCATAACATCAGTGGTAATACTTGCTTCAGGAATATATTTTCTAATATAGTTAATAATATTATAATATTGTTGCATATTGTATTTTCTATTCATTTTTTTTAATATTTTATCCGAACCAGACTGAAGAGGTAAATGGATATGTTCACAAATTTTATTACTATCTTTAATTATTTTAATCAAATCAAGATTAAAATCTTTAGGATGTGAAGTAGTGAATCTGATTCTCTCGATACCAGATATACCATTAACTCTTTTTAGTAATGTTAAAAAATTATCTTTGTTACTCAGATCATTTCCATAAGAATTCACATTCTGTCCTAATAACATGACTTCTTTATAATTGAGCTTCACTAATGTTCTTAATTCTCCTAATATCTCTTCAATAGATCTGCTCTCTTCTGGACCTCTGGTATAAGGAACAATACAATAAGAACAAAAATTATTACATCCTTTCATAATTTGTAGATACGCAGTAAAAGGTTTATTATATTTTATTGGCATATTTGCCAATTGCCATGATTTTCTATTATCGCAAGAAATAATTGTTTCCTTTCCCTTATGTTGATAATATGATTCTAAAATGTCCTTAAAAGAAGTTATTTGAGAAGGTCCGAATATTAAATCAACCCAGGGCATCTTCTTTTGAATATTTTCCGCTTCCTTTTGAGCCAGACAACCACAAATTACCAAAATTAGTTCTGGTTTTTCTGTCTTCATCTGCTTGATAATACCCGCTAAACTATAAATTTTTTGTTCTACTTTTTCCCTAACACAGCAAGTATTTAAGATTATTATATCAGCCTGGTTTATATCTTGAGTCATTACATAATCCATCTCTTCCAGCTGACCTGCCAAAAATTCTGAGTCATTTACATTCATTTGACAACCGAATGTTTTAATAAAATAATTCTTATTAAAAGCCATTTTTTACCACTATTGTTATATTTTTCATTAGATTGAATTCTATAAATATTATTTGAGAGAGAATTTTCGATATTTATAAAATTATAAAAAAGAGAAGGAGTTATATTTTCATATACCCCCTTCTCTTTTTTCTGTAATAATTCTGTTGTTAAGCTTAATTATACTCACATAATTTATTTTGCGTATTCTACTGAACGGGTTTCTCTAATAACATTTACTTTTATTTGACCTGGATAATCAATATTTTTTTCAACTTTTTTAGAAATATCCCTGGAAAGCTTAGCAGCAAGATAATCATCTATTTCTACTGGATTTACAATGATTCTAATTTCACGGCCTGCTTGAATGGCATAGGATTTTTCTACTCCTTCGAATGAATTTGCTATTTCCTCTAATTGATGTAACCTTTTGATGTAAGTCTCTAACATCTCTCTCCGAGCACCGGGTCTAGAAGCAGAAATAGCATCAGCAGCTTGAATTAGAATTGCCTCAATAGATTCAGGCTTTTCATCCTCATGATGAGCTGCGATAGCATTAATTATTTTAGGAGATTCTCCATTCTTTCTAGCAATATCTGCTCCTATTAAGGCATGTGGTCCTTCTATTTCCATATCTGCAGATTTACCAATATCATGAAGAAGTCCAGCTCTTTTACATAAGTTAGAATTTAACCCAAGTTCATCTGCCATAATTCCTGCAAAATAAGCGACTTCTTTAGAATGTTGTAATACATTTTGACCATAACTTGTTCTATACTTTAATTTACCCAATATAGTAATTAATTTTGGATTTAAATTTCTAACATTTGTTTCAAAGACAGCCTTCTCACCTTCTTCTTTGATGTTATTTTCTACAATCTTCTTTGAATTTTCTATTACCTCCTCAATTCTAGCCGGTTGTATTCTACCATCTGTAATCAATTTTTCTAAGGCAATTCTGGCAATTTCACGTCTTATTGGATCAAAACCTGATATAATTACCGCCTCTGGTGTATCATCAACAATTAAGTCAACTCCCGCTATTCGCTCAAAAGTACGAATATTTCTACCTTCTCTCCCAATTATTCGCCCTTTCATATCTTCATTGGGAAGAGGAACTACAGATATTGTTGATTCAACAGTATATTCGGATGAATAACGTTGAATAGCAAGTGATATAATGTTTTGTGCTTTTTTTTCAGCCTCTTCTTTAGCTTTATCTTCAATACTCTTAATAATTTTTCCTGCTTCATGACTCACTTCTTTTTCCAGCCTACTAAGTAAATCTTGCTTAGCTTCTTCGATATTCAGCCTTGATATTCTTAATAATTCATCTTTTTGTTTTTGATAGAGCTGATCAGCTTCTTTTAATTTTTGTTCTACTTCTTTTTCTTTGACCTCTATTTGTTTTTGTTTGTTTTCGATCAGTTCTATCTTTTGTACTAAACTATTACTTTTTTTAATTAATTGTTCATTTATGCTCTCTAATTTATCTCTTTTTTGTTGGCATTCTAATTCACTTCTCCTGATAATTTGATAAGATTCTTCCTTTGCTTGTAATTGAGCTTCTTTTTTAATTGATTCCGCTTCTTTTTTGGCATTTTCAATTATCTTTTTAGCAGTTTCATCTGCATTAGATAATTTAGTTTTTGCTATAAAATTGGCTAAAAAATAGCCTATTAGTATACCAATCAAAATAACGGTAATAGATATAATATAAATATTAATGGCTTTCACCCCCTATTCAATTTAAAAGGTACAAGATGTTCGAGGGGAATCCTTCCCCTTGACAACCCCTGAATTAAAAGCAAAACATATTGTTAATTATTTATTAAATAATATTTATATTATCTTGTAGTATCGTAATTATTGAAATTCCGATACTACAAGATATTCAGGAGAAGTATCCCCTGAAACCACTCAATTATCAATATTGAGTATTTAGTATATAGTTTAAATGTTAGTTAAAAAATAAAGAAAAATCCCTTTCCAAGAAATTCTATCTTGTCTACCGACAAGATATTCAAGGGGAATCTTTCCCCTTGATAACCCCATTATTTTCATTTCAATTTTATCATTCTTACTAAGCAAAGAAAATACCTTATATGATGAATTTTTAGAATATCATAATTATAATAATTAAGAATATAATTAGCTTACATATTTTATCTCTTGCTACTATAAAAGTCAACATTAGCCTCATCTTTTGTCATCTAAAAAAATGCTTGACAAAGTCATAGTGTTCGCAATGACAAAAATCGTATACCGTATTACGTATATCGTATAACGTTAAAATTAGTTGTTGGTCGTTAGTATCTGACATTTAGTTTGCCTATTGCTTATTACTGGTTACTTATTACTGAATTTGCTCCTCGCGATGACAGAATGGTATACCGTATTACGTATAATGTATAACGTTTAAATATAGTTGCTAGTCGAAAGTTAATTCAGGAGTTATCAAGGGGAAGAATTCCCCTTGAATATCTTGTTTTTAGTATTGGTTATCCTGGCTTTCAAACTTTTCTTCATAAATTTGTTGTATTATCTGAGGAGAGAAGCCCTGGCTTTTTAGTAAATTAATAATTTTTTTAGGTTCTAACTTTATATTTTTCGATTGAAGAGAATTACTTTTTTTCTCAACCAGTCGATAAGCTAATTCTAATTCATCATTATCTTGTTTAAAAAATGAATCAATCACGCTGTCAATAATTTTTCTGTTAATTCTCTTTTTGTATAGTTCGTTTTTTAATTTAATCTTTCCAGATGGCTTTTTGTTTACCTGATATCTTAGCCACTGTAAGGAAAATTCCCTATCATTAATAAGATTTTTGTCTTTTAACCAACAAATAATATTTTCAATAATATCATGCGGGAATTTTTTTTCTTCTAATTTTCTCCTGACTTCCCATTCAGAGCGAGGTCTGTAGGATAAAAACCTGATAGCCTCATTTCTGGCTTTTGATACTTCATTTCGTTGTTCAATACTAACAAGAACTTTTTTGGAAACTATTTTACCAATGTATAAATCTAACTCTCTTATAATATTATCATTAGTTTCAATAAAATATTGATCGTTTATAAATAATCTTATCTTATTTATATTACTTTTCTTAACCTGAATATCAGTTATTTGGTAGTTCTCGTTCATCTTGGAAATCATTTTCTAAATTGGATAAATTTGCTGCTTTTAATATTTTCTTTTCAATTTCATTGGCTAATTGAGGGTTTTCGGATAGGAATATTTTTGTATTTTCCTTTCCCTGACCTAATTGCCTATCATTATAGGAAAACCAGGTCCCAGACTTTTGTAATATTCCATATTGGTACCCTAAATTAACAATATCGCCTTCTTTAGAAATACCTTTGCCAAAAATAATATCAAAATTAGCTTCTTGGAATGGTGGAGCCATCTTATTTTTTACCACCTTCACTTTCACTGCAATCCCAATATTAGACTCGTTCTTTTTTATAGAAGCCTTTTTTCTAATATCTAATCTAATAGAGGCATAAAATTTTAAAGCTCTTCCCCCAGGAGTAGTTTCCGGGTTTCCAAAAATAATGCCAATCTTTTCTCTTATTTGATTAACAAAAACTGTGGTAGTTCTAGATTTGTTTATAATAGCGGTCAATTTTCTAAGAGCCTGAGACATTAAGCGAGCCTGTAACCCCATGGAAGCATCACCCATATCACCTTCTATTTCAGCCTTGGGCACCAGAGCAGCTACAGAATCAATAACAATAATATCAACAGCATTACTTCTTACTAATGATTCTGCAATCTCTAAGGCCTGTTCACCAGTGTCTGGCTGGGAAATGATTAGCTCATCAATATTAATACCAATATTTTTGGCATAATTAGGATCCAAAGCATGTTCAGCATCAATAAAGGCAGCAATACCATTATTTTTTTGTGCTTCAGCTATCATATGTAAGGCTAAAGTGGTCTTCCCCGATGATTCGGGACCAAATATTTCTACTATTCTACCTCTGGGTACCCCTCCAATACCCAAAGCAATATCCAGAGCTAAAGAACCGGTAGAAATAATGTTACTACCAGTTACTTTTGGTCTATCACTAAATTTCATAATCGAACCTTTCCCAAAACGCTGCTCAATATTATCCATTGCCATTTTCAAAGCTTTTTCCTTTTCCGAAATATTGTTCTTCTCTTCTTTCATATAATATCGCTCTCCTCTTTAACAAAATAATTCTGAACATAAAACTAATTATTACTAGAAAGATATTAAATTATGGTATCTTTTTTTAATTTTATAGCTATTTCTAATTCATGTTAACAAGGGAAAATATTTCATAACATGATAAATAGGTCCCTCATCAGTTAAGCAACTTTCCATTAGTTCAATAGACTGAACCTTCTGAGAAAGATTCTCTATCTCGATGGTTTTCAAATAATCAACCAACTTTGGTGAATTTTTTATATATTTTATTCTGGCTAGAGTAATATGCACAGAAAAATTATTCTCCATTTGATAAAATGATTCTATCTTTAATTCTCTTTCAAGCGCTTTATATATTTCTACAATTTTATTATTCCCCTCCCCCACACCAATCCAGATGACTCGAGGTCTTTTGAAATTGGGGAACACTCCTATATTTTCCGAGAGGTCTATAAAAAAAGGCTGATATTGCCGGGAAACTTTCTGTAAAACTGCTTTAGTTTTTTCTATGGCCATTGAATCTAAATTGCCTAAAAATTTTAAGGAAATATGTAAATTCTCTTTTTCAACCAATTTCATTTTCCCATGAAGACTACCTCTCAGTTGTTCAATTCCCTCTTGAACTTTAGCAATATATTCCTTAATTTCATCATCTAAATTAATGGCTATAAATACTCTTTTGGTGTTACTAATTCTAATACTATCACCCATCTTTCTCTCTAATATATTCTTTTATTTGTTTTTTATATATTTCTCTTGCTTTATTAAGAAATGAGATATATGACTCAGTCTGATAATTTTGATAGGTCCATTCCAAAGGACGATATGATTTTTTAATAAATCTTAAAGTAATCTCGGCATATATTCCTTGTTTAAGATAAATTCTAGCAGGCCCATTTTTAGTACTTGCTAATATAAATTTATGAAGGGTTAAATAACCAGGATCCAAATTTACTCTTCTTTTTATTTCTTCTTTAGCAAAGGAATTATTGCCTATACTTAGTAAAAACTCCCATTTATTACTATCACACTTAATCTGGCTTAAACGGTCAGGCAGTATTAACCTTTCAAAGGTTATCAACTTTTGTTTTAATTGATTTCCCATTTCATCTCGATAATAATTGGTAAAATTAAAAACTTGATATTCGCTTTCTAAATCTATTTCCCCAAAAAAATCTACTAAAAATTTTTTTGTTTCCCAAAATAATTTGTCTTGATTACTTATGATACTAAATATCAACTTAGCTGGATTAGGATACTGTATTTTTCCCATTTTATTTTTTTTATCTATTATCTCTAATTATTGCTTGGCATAATTTCATAGCTTATAAGGCGATGATTTTCCACAGGTTGTGGCTCTATTACTTCACCATTATAGGTAACAGTAATATTATTGGGGGTAAGAGTAAGCAAGGAAACTAAGCTATCTGATTTGATAGCAATACTTTCAGTATTAAAAATAATTCCTTCAAATAAAATATCGTCATCTTGTGTTATTTTTACCCAGCTCGGTTCCTGAGCAATAATTTCAATTGGGTTATAGTCAGGTAATGGCTCTAAAAAAGTAGTATCAGGAGTTTTTGATAATATTTCTGTTTGAATATTTTCCTCAGCCATTTCAATCATTTCCTGTTCAAAAGTTTTTTCCTCTGGAATAACTTCTTCTTTTTTTACCATTGGACTAGTAGATGGTTGCTTTATTTTTGGTAGAAATTGATTAAGAATTGCTATAACACCAATTATTAAGATTATTACCACTGCAATTTTAATAAAAGGAAGAAGGTTAATTGGTTTTTTTTCTTTCTTAGTACCTAATCTCCTTTTCCTCTGAGAAAAATATCTACCTGTTTTTTTTCTTTTTGTTACTGGCTCTGATTCAATTGGTTTAGCAGGCTTTTCTGTTTTTTCTAAGAGCTGATTGAGATAATCCGGGTCTATTCTCAGATAGTTGGCATAATTCCTTAAATACCCAACAAAATATGTTCTACCAGGAAGGATGTTTTCATCACCTTCTTCTAGAGCAACCAAATATTTTTTTCTAATCTTAAGATTCTGTTCAGCTTCTTCTAAGGAGATTCCTAATTCTATTCTTCTATTTCTTAAGTATTCTCCAATTTCCTTCATTTGTAATAATACTCCTAAATTTATTTGCCCCCTAATATTTACTTTAGCTTAAGCTTTTTCTTTATTTAATTTATATACTATATTATATCTGAAATGAAAAATTAATACTCTTATATTATATATTTAATAAACTCGAATTTCTAATAATATTTTCAAGAGATTCCTGGGGAAGAAGAATCCTCCTTAAAAATCCTTAGTTAATATTAATTTTTTATATTTATTATTAATCTCTTTGATATCAGATTATCTCTTTTTCATAAGGAATCCCATCAGCTCGAGGTGCAGAGGCTCTACCAATAGCACCAACTAAAACAAAGATCGCCAGTAAATAAGGTACCATATTAATAAATTGAACCGGGATAGTAAAAATACCTTGTAATCTAATAGCTAAGGCCTCTCCAATACCAAAAAGTAAAGCAGCTCCTGCGGTACCGAAGGGAGTCCATTTCCCAAATATCATAGCTGCTAAAGCAATAAAACCTCTCCCACCACTCATCTCCTTAACAAAAAAATGAGCTTGTTCCAGGGAAAGAAATGAACCAGCTAGACCTGCTAAAGCGCCGGATATCATTACTGCAATATAACGCATATTAATAACATTTACACCAAGAGTATCAGCTGCCTGCGGATACTCACCCACAGAACGTAGCCTTAAACCAAAAGGTGTTTTAAAAATAATGATGTGAGATAGTATAATGATAATAAAAGCAAGGTATACCATAGGTGAATGATGAGCAAAGATAACAATTAAGCTACGAATCAAAGAGGAAGCTTCTCCTGATTGGGGAATTGCAAAACCCCAGATGGGAAGCCTTTCGACTGCCATAATTTGGGTCTCTTGAAACCAGAGCCAGCTTAAGAATACGGTAATCCCGCTGGCAAACAGATTAATTGCCACTCCACTTACAATCTGATTAGCTTTAAACGTAACAGTAACAATGGCATGGATAAGTCCTAGCAAGATGCCCACCATAAGAGCGCATATAATGCCTATCCAGGGATTATTTGAAAAATTTGTAGCTGCTATAGCAATAAAGGCACTGGTTAGCATCATCCCTTCTAAGCCAATATTTATTACTCCTGATCTTTCTGAAAATACACCTCCCAAACCAGCCAGCATTAAAGGGATTGCTATTCTTATGGCAGAAGCTAAAAAATCAGCGTTAAATATACTTTCTATCATGATTCGGATTTCCTCCTGAGGATAAAACGTTTAGCAACTTCATCAGCAACAACTACCAGAATAACAATAACAGCCTGTATTACCATAATCAATTCTCGCGGTATTTTACCACCAGTAAATATATTTACCAATGCGCCACCATAGGACAATATACCAAAGAGGATAGCAGCTAATACCACCCCAAAGGGATGATTTTTCCCTAACAAGGCAACTGCAATACCATTAAAACCTAAATTGGTAAAAAGTTCCTGACGCCATCTAAACTTATACCCCATTACCTCATTGGTACCAACCAGCCCAGCTAAAGCACCGCTAATTAACATTGCTAAAATTATATTTTTAGCAATATTAATCCCGGCATATTCAGAAGCAGTTTGATTATATCCCACTGCTCTTATTTCATACCCTAAACTTGTTTTCCATAATATATAATATACCAAAAAAGCGGCAGCAATAGCTATAAAAAAGGATACATTTAAGGGATTATGAGCAGGTAATTGAATATTAAGAGAGGACAATATTGTGGAAATTCTGGGTAGTCGAGCTGCCTCAGCTATTTCACTAGTGTGGGGAATCATCTGTTGTACTCCAGCAGCTTTCATCTCTTCAGTAGGAGGAGCCTTATATACCAATACCAGGTAAAAGGTAAGTGAGGTGGCAATCCAATTCATCATAATGGTTACAATTACTTCATGAACACCAGTCTTTGCCTTCAAAAGACCTGGCACAAAGGCCCATAATGCTCCACCTGCTGCTGCTGCGGCAATAGTTAATGGTATTAATATAATTGATGGTAAATTAGTGAAGGTAAATCCCACATAAGCTGCCAGAAAGGCACCTACATATACCTGTCCCTCTCCCCCAATATTAAAAAGTCCACATCTAAAAGCAAAGGCAACAGCTAATCCAGTAAATATTAAAGGAGTGGCTCTAAAAAGTACATTTCCCCATCCATCAAGATTACCAATTGCCAGAACAAACATCATTTTATAAACCTGGATAGGGTCTTCTCCTATCAATAGGATAACAACAGAACCGATAAGAAGCGCTCCTATAATGGCAATTAACGGGGTTATTTTTTCTAAAAAGTAAAGAAAAGGATTACTTTTTTGCTTCATTTTTTAAATACCGCTCCTCCGTCTTTCCTTCTATATCTTTTTTTGGAATTTCTTTTCTTTGTGAAGTTCCAGCTCCTGTCATTAGTAACCCCAACCTTTTGATATCTACCTTTTCAGCATTTATAACTTCTATAATTTGACCTTCATAAATTACGGCAATTTTATCGCTTAGAGATAATATTTCATCTAATTCAGCTGAAACCAGAAGAATTGCTTTTCCCTTACCTCTAGCTTGTAATAATTGGCGGTGTACAAACTCAATAGAACCAACATCCAATCCTCTGGTAGGTTGAGAGGCAACCAGTAGAATAGGTTCTCCATAGAATTCGCGAGCTACAATAACCTTCTGTTGATTACCTCCAGATAAAGACTTTAGGAGGTTATCTTTATCAGGGGGACGTATATCATAATCCGAAATTAATTGACGAGCATGTTGATTGATAGCTGGAAAATTAAGTGAAAGTCCTCTAGTAAAAGGGGATCGATAATGAAAGCCTAATATGAGGTTTTCAGCAACAGAATATTCAGAAATAATCCCCCTTTTTCGTCTATCCTCTGGAATATGGGCAACGCTTAACTCTCGAATCTTTCTAGGCTTCAAGTTAGTAGTATCTTTCTCGTAGAGAAATATTTTACCACTACTAACAGGTCTAAGACCAGTAATTGCCTCCACTAATTCTGTTTGGCCATTACCTTCTACACCCGCGATTCCCAATATTTCTCCTTCCTTAATGGTCAGGTTGATATCTTTTAAGATAGGAAATTTATGTTGATTTAATATATTAATATTTTCTAATTTTAAAACAACTTTACCAGCCTTTTGTTCTTCTTTTTTAGTCTCTAAAAGAACTTCCCTACCAACCATCATGTTTGCAATTTCTGAAGTATTAGTATCAGCGGTCTTCATGGTACCAACTACTTTTCCATTTCTCATTACCGTAACCTGATCTGATACAGCCATAACCTCATTAAGCTTATGCGTAATAAAGATAATGGTTTTCCCTTGCTCTTTTAAAGATTCGAGCATCCTAAACAATTCATCTACTTCCTGGGGAGTTAATACCGCGGTTGGCTCATCCAGTATTAATATTTCAGCTCCTCGATAAAGGACCTTAATAATTTCTACCCTTTGCTGAATTCCTACTGAAACATCTTCAATTTTTACCCAGGGGTTAATTTTAAAATTAAACTTCTCAGAAAGGTCTTTAATCTCTTGAGCTGCCTTTTGCTTATCAACAAAAAAATAATTTTTCCTTGGTTCTCTACCCAATATTACATTCTCTGCAATGGTTAAAGGAGGAACTAACATGAAATGTTGGTGTACCATACCAATATTTAATTCGATAGCTTTGTTAGGATTAGTTATATTTACCTTTTTACCATCGATAAATATTTCACCTTCATCGGCTTGATATAATCCATACAAAATGCTCATTAAGGTACTTTTACCAGCCCCATTTTCCCCCACTAAGGCATGAATTTCTCCTTTTTTTACTGAAAAATTTACCCGATCATTTGCCTTAACCAGCGGGAAGTGTTTTGATATATTTTTCATTTCTAACAAATATTCAGCCAATCTTTCGCCTCTTTACTAATTCATCAGAATTGGTCATTGCGAGAAAAGTTACGAAACAATCTTTCAAAATATTCAGGGGAAGTATCCCCTGAAACCCCTCAATTATTAGTATTGAGTATCTAGTATTTAGTATATAGTTTAAATGTTAGTTAAAAAATAAAGAAAAAATATCGTTACAATAAATGCTATCTTGTTTTGCAAACAAGATATTCAAGGGGAATCCTTCCCCTTGATAACCCCCAATTAATCTTAAGGTAATATTTATCACCCTCACCTTACCTCTCCCTTCTAAGGGAGAGGAATATGATGATGAGCATAAAACTGTATTCATTTTTATTTAATAGACCATAGATATAATTACATAAAATTCGGTATACCATATACGTAATACGATATACCATTTTGTCATTGTGAAGAGCCAATTCAGTAATAAGTAACCAGTAAGTAATAAGCAAATTAAATCACAGATACTAACGACCAACGACTAATTTTAACGATATACGTTATACGTAATATGGTATACCATTCTGTCACTGCGAGAAGCTCTTCTTTCTGTAATTGCGAGGTTTCCCCCTTTTTTGTCATTGCGAGGAGCGAAGCGACGAAGCAATCTCATCCACTTATACCCACAGTATTAATGAAAAGTTCTCAGTTTTCAGACCAAAGATATGGGTATAATAGTATGAGATTGCCACGCCTGCCTCTTGCCCCTTAACTAGTGTTAAGAGGCAAGAGGCAGACTCGCAATGACCTTTTGCTTTGGTAGTTCATAATAAATAGTATGTGATTAACCTCTCGACCCTTAATTAACTCTACGAGGCAAGCTTACTATGACCATTCTGATATTGTAAAATAAAAACTGAGTCATCAGGAAATATAAATATTTATTTTAGGTTACAAAAATATATTTCCTGATGACTTAATCTATTATATTTCTGCGGGAACTATTATCTCACCACTAATAATTTTTGCTTTTGCTTCTTCCACTTTTTGAATCATTTCCTCAGTAATTAGATCTTTATTGTATTCATCAATGGCATAACCAACACCATTATACTGAACGCCACCTATTTCTACCTGAGTAGCTAAATCAAATACCTTTAGACCAGGTTCAAAATTACCTTCCACTACTGATTTCACAGTTAAGTAAACTGCAACATCAACCTGTTTTAACATACTGGTTAAGCCAAAATTTTCACCAGTTTCCTCAATGTGTCCCATGTAGTTTTGATTAGAATCTACACCAATGACATATCTCTTTCTCTCTTTTGCTGCCTCAAAGACACCAGCTCCGGTTAAACCGGAGGCATGAAAGATAACATAAGCTCCCTGGTCATACTGAGATAATGCCAACTCTTTACCCTTCACCGGATCAGCAAAGGCTGTTGGTGTATCTCCGGCATAGGCAGATAAAATTTTACAATCAGGAAAAGCATATTTTACACCAGCTCGGTAACCAGCCTCAAATTTTTGAATTAGAGCAGTGTTCATGCCGCCGACAAATCCCACTGTGTCTTTCCCATCCTGAAGTGTTTTAAGTCCGGCAATCATTCCTACTAAGAAAGAACCCTCATGTTCAGCAAATGTTAGGGAAACTACGTTGTTTTTTTCTGGGATAAAACTATCTACAATTGCAAACATGGTATCTGGAAATTCATCAGCAACTGTTTTTATGCTATCCTCAAATAAGAAACCAACTCCGATAATTAAATCATAGCCAATAGTGGCTAAATTTCTCAAGTTTACTTCTCTATCTGCATCTGCACCTGGTTCCAGTTCAATTCTTTTAATTCCAAAATCTTCAGCTGCCCAGGAGAGACCGCGGGAAGCAGAGTCATTAAATGATTTATCACCTTTCCCTCCAATATCAAAAACTAAACCAACTTTTATATCACTTTGAGCAATACTGGCTATTCCGGTAAGGGAAAATAACAATGCTATAACAGTCAACATGATAACAATACGGTTAACAGAAAATTTCATTTTAATTATTTACTCCTTCCTTATATTTTAAATATTAGTTGAAATACATACTCAAAAACATATAAAACTATATCAATCCCCCTTTCACCAATCATCTTTCTTTTTTTAATGTCTGGCCTATCTTATCTTTAATATTTTTTACGATAAATCCTCTTTTGGCCTTGTACCTTAAATCTAACTAAACATATATAGTTTCTTATTTGTGGAATAATTATTTTCTTTATATTATAATAATACGTTCTAATCCTTTAATCAATCTAAAAATGCTTAAATCAAATTATTTTATTTTAAGGTATCGGAATTTCAACAATTCCGATACCTTAAAATAAAGGATTGATTTGTTATAAAAAATTTAGCAAGACAAGGTATGTATTTCCTGAAAAGGAATTTTTCTTTATTTTTAGTTAGCATTTACACTATATACTCGATACTACATACTCAATGCTATTCTTGGAGGGGTTTCAGGGGAAACCTCCCCTGATTATCTTGATTTATGTACTATAATAATTAATGTTTATCTTTAGAAAGAAATTCTTCTTTAGAAAGTAATATTTTTCTGGGATTGCGTCCATCATATGGTCCAACTATTCCCTTCTCTTCCATTAAATCAATCAAACGAGCAGCTCTGGTATAACCAATTCTCAATTTTCTCTGTAAAATAGAAATCGAGGCCTGATTGTTATTAATAATAGTTTCTACTGCCTCTTCAAATAATTCGTCTTCTTCCTCATCTAAATATTCCTTTTCCTTTTCATGATCTTGTAATTGTTCCAGAACATTCTGTTGGTTATCCAGGGGAGGATTGTTACTTATCAGAAATGATACAATATCCTTTATTTCTCTTTCAGAAACAAAAGCACCCTGTGCTCGAATAGGCTTGGAGGCATTGATTGGAGAAAAAAGCATATCACCATTACCAAGTAATTTTTCTGCTCCATTGACATCCAAAATAGTTCTCGAATCAACCTGAGTGGACACTGCAAAAGCAATGCGTGAAGGAAAATTAATTTTAATGGAACCAGTAATAATATCCACAGATGGCCTTTGCGTGGCAATAATAAGGTGAATCCCGGTAGCCCGAGTCATTTGAGCTAAGCGGCATAATGCCTCTTCTACCTTAACGGGAGAAGAAAGCATTAAATCGGCTAACTCATCTATAACCAGTACAATATACGGGAGATTTATTTCATCAGATTTTATACTTTTGATATAATCATGATAACCTTTTAGATTACGAACACCTGCTTCAGCAAATATCTTAAATCTTCTTTCCATCTCTGAAATTGCCCAATTAAGTACTTTATCAACCTTCTTGTTATTGGTAACAATAGGAATGATAAGATGGGGAATACCATTATAAATATTGAGCTCCACCCTCTTGGGATCTATGATTAAAAATCTTACCATTTCCGGTCCATAACGATAAATCAAACTCAAAATAATACTATTAAGGCATACACTTTTCCCTGAGCCAGTCGAACCGGCAATAAGTAAATGTGGTAATTCCACCAAATCTGCAATAATATTTTTACCACCGATATCTTTCCCCAGGGCGATAGGTAAAATAAAGGGATTATTCTGGAATTCATTTGATTCAATAATCTCTCTTAAAAATACAAAGGTTTTTTCTTTGTTAGGAATTTCAATGCCTATAGCATTTTTACCAGGAATAGGTGTTTCAATTCTTACTGAAGGCGAACCAAATGCTAAGGCAATGTCATTACTGAGATTAGTAATTTTAGATACTTTTACTCCAGGTGCTGGTTGTATCTCATATCTAGTTACCGTTGGTCCTTGAGTTGCTCCAATTACCTCCCCTTGAATATTAAAATTGTCTAAAGTCCTCTGTAACAAAGAAATGTTATCTTTTATCTTTTCCAAACCTCGCTCTTTATATTCTTTTTTTGCCTCATTTAATAAATGAATAGGCGGTGCAATATAACTTTGGTACTTATCTTTCTCTTTAGTATCACTGGTAACAGCAAAATCTATCTTTCCTTGCCTGGCAGATACTGTTCTTTTTTCATCTTTTGAAGTAACTACTTTTTTAAAAATAGGTTCTGGTCTTTTTGTGGTTTCCTTTTGACTTGATGAATAAATCTTAATTGATTGTTTGTTCTCTTTTTTCAATATATTTTCAGGATTCCTCTTTAGCGCGGTTAATGTTGATATAGTGGCAGTAAAAACAAAGGATAACTTTTTAAAGAGGTAACTAATTATAAATAAAAAAGAAAGGTCTGTTATAAATAAGAGAGCAATTAATCCCAGGGCAATAAGAAATAGGTAAGCTCCAGTTAAGCCAAAATAATTATAAAGATAAGTCGCTAAATGATAGCCAAAAAGCCCCCCACCCACTCCATTACTGGCCATGAAGTAGGCATGCTCTATAAATATTAACTTCAGATGTATAAAAGCAAGTATTATTAATAATAAAGCAGTAATGCCAAAAATTTTATTATAAAAATTAGGAAAATTTAAATTAAATAATAAATGAACCCCCTCAATTATTAAAAAAATAAAGATAAAATACTTACCTAAACCAATTAATCTACTAATATTGTTAATTAGCTCAAGAAAAAAAGGAATAGTCCTGGCTGGGTATAGCAAGGCAAATAGATAATAAACAGCTATAATAATTAGTATAACACCCACTATTCTTTTTTTTATAGAATGGTATGTTTTTCTATCTTTTTTTGCCATTTTATTTCTCATATTATGGTACTAATTATTATATTTATTATACTAAAAACAGTATTAGAAAACCAATAATCCATAAATAATAGCTGAATAAATGTAGTTTAAAATTAACTAATAATTTTTTTACAACTATCATAGCTAAGTACCCAGAGAAAAAAGCAACTAATCCGGAAACAAATAGTAAAGAAATATTTATATTAATGTTAGAAATATCCTTAAATTTATAAATAGAAGTACCTAGAATTATAGGAATTGATAAAATGAAAGAATAGGTAGCAGCATATTTTCTGTCAAATTTTCTGCCCAGACCCATCATGATAGTAAACCCAGAACGAGATATGCCCGGAATAATGGCTAAAGCTTGTGCAAAACCAATAAATAGAGCGTCAACCCAATTGCTATCTTTTATTGTTTTATTACCAGTAATGAAATATTTATCTGTCAGAAAGAGGCATAAACCTGTTATCATAAGCATAGAGGCAGTAAAAGTTGAACTATTAAACATCTGTTCAATTATGTTTTGAAAAAAATAACCAACCAAAGCCCCCGGTACAGTACTTAGTAATAATAGCCAAGCAAATTTACCCTGGTTATCTTCTTTAATATAATTGAGAAATAGCTCCCACTGAAAAATTTTTGTTAGACTCTTTAAAAAGGATAATAATATTTCTTTAATTTCTCTTTTAAATAAGAAAATTACAGCTAATGAAGTAGCCAAGTGAACAAATACTTCAAAAGCTACATCAGGTATTTCAATATTTAAAAGTTTCTGGCTAATAACTAAATGACCGGAACTACTTACTGGTAGAAATTCTGTTAGACCTTGAATAAGACCCAGGATAATGTAATGCATTGCTCTCCTTTCCCTTATTTTTTTCTCTTACCGGAAGATATCTGAAAAAGAAAACCGCCTATTCTTTAACTTTAATACCGGTATGTCCAAAACCACCCTTACCTCTTTTGGTTTTATCCAATTCTTTTGTTTCTACCAATATTGGTTGAAAAACTTTTTGAATTACCAGTTGAGCAATACGGTCACCTCTATTTACAAAATATTTATCCTTACCGTGATTAACTAAAATAACTTTTATAACTCCACGATAATCTGAATCAATGGTTCCCGGTGAATTTAGAACGGTAATACCATATCGATAAGCTAATCCGCTTCTTGGTCTTACCTGTGCCTCATAGCCGGGAGGCAAGGCAATTTTAATTCCAGTGGAGACTAATTTTCTTTCGCCAGGTCCTATTTCTATTATCTCTTGCTGAGCAGAAAATAAATCTATCCCTGAAGCATATTTACTGGCTGCCTTTGGTAAAGGTAAATCTTCACAACCTTCTTCTTTCTCTATTCTTACTTCAACTTTTTCTATATTATCATTTATCATAAAAGGTTAAATCTTACTTGAAAGTGGGTCTTTTGTGATAACGATTACCAGTATTTTTATCATTTTTATCATTTTTATTAGTTCTGGGTATTAATTCTTTCTTACTTAAATCTACCTTCCCCTGTTGGTCAATGCCAATTACCTTTACCTGTATTTCATCATTTGTTTTTAGGATATCCTCTACTTTATCAACATGATAATGGGAAAGATTGGAAATGTGTAATAGTCCTTCCACTCCAGGAAGTATCTCTACAAAAGCCCCATATTTTGTTATTCTTTTTACCTTACCATTATATATCTCACCTATTTTAACTTCTTTCACCAATCCTTCAATAAGATATTTTGCCTTTTCAATCTTTTCAATAGTATCAGCAGTAATAAAGATTTCACCATTATCTTTAATATCTATATTGGTATTAGTTTCTTCAATAATCTTCTTGATATTTTTACCACTTGGGCCAATAATATTCCCAATTTTATCAGTACTAACTTTCATTATCAGAATTTTAGGAACATAATTAGACAATTCTTCTTTTGGAGCAGCAATTACGGCATTCATTTTTTCTAGGATATAGAGACGCCCCTTTTTTGACCTTTCCAAAATCTCCCTCAATATATCAAGAGACACCCCATCAATTTTAAGATCCATCTGAATAGCGGTAATACCATCACTACTGCCAGCTGCCTTGAAATCCATATCACCATAATGGTCTTCAATACCTAAAATATCAGTTAATATTTCATATTTATCGTCTTCCTTTATTAATCCAAGTGCTACACCTGCTACTGATTTCTTAATAGGCACTCCGGCATCCATCAAAGATAAACTGGTACCACAAACTGTAGCCATCGAGGAAGAACCATTTGATTCCAATATTTCAGACACTACCCGGATAGTATAGGGAAATTCCGTTTCTTCTGGGATAAGGGCTTTAACGGCCTTTTCAGCTAAGGCACCATGACCTATCTCTCTTCTTGATTGAGCCCTTCTTGGTTTAACATCACCTACTGAAAAAGGAGGAAAGTTGTAATGTAAATAAAATTTACGGGTAGTATCCTCTTCTAAGGTGTCTACTGATTGCTCATCTCTCACCGAACCTAAAGTAGTAATAACCAACGCTTGAGTTTGTCCTCTAGTAAAAAGAGCACTACCATGCACTCTGGGTAATATTCCTATTTCGCAGGCAATGGGTCTTATTTCATCTGGTTTACGTTGATCTACCCTCATTCTTTTCTCAACAACTAATTTTCTCATTATTTCTTTACATATTGAGTCGAATACCTCATTAACTATAGAATTATTCAGTTCTTCAAATTCTTGTTCTGAATTTACTAATTCATTTTCCAAATGAGTAATTATTTCATCTTTAAGATTTTTTAATTTTTCCTCTCTTTCTACTTTATCAATAGTAGTGAGAGATTGCTCAATTAATTCAGTGTAATCTTTTTTTATAAGTTGATAATATCTATTTTTTTCTTCTAACAAAGCTTGATCTAATTGCCATGACTGATTTATCTTATCGGGCCTTATCTCTTGGACAAATTTTATCTGCATTTCTACCATTTTCCTAATCTCGACCTGTGCTCTTTCGATTGCTACTAAAATTTGTTCTTCAGATAATTCTTTGGCTTCTCCCTCTAACATAATAACTGAATCTTTAGTTCCAGCAACTACTAAATTAAGTTGGGATTCCTTGAGTTCTTCTACTGTTGGATTTATCAAATACTCCTCGTTTAGATAACCAACTCGAACTGCAGCAATAGGTTTATAAAAAGGAATATCTGAAATATAAAGAGCACAAGAAGCCCCAATAATCGAAATGATATCGGGAGAATTGGCCTGGTCATAGGATAGTACTGAAGCGATTATTTGTACATCATTATAATAACCTTCTGGAAATAATGGACGTAGTGGTCTATCGATAAGCCTGGAGGTAAGAATAGCATTTTCACTAGGCTTTCCCTCCCGCTTAAAAAAGCCACCTGGTATTTTACCAGCTGCATAAAACTTTTCTTCATAATCAACCAGTAATGGAAAGAAATCAGTACCTTCTTGAGGTTCTTTTGCTGCTACTGCAGTAACTAATACCACAGTCTCTCCACAGGTAACGGTAACTGCTCCATTTGCTTGCTTGGCTAATTTTCCTGTTTCTATCTTAATAACCTTTCCGGCAATTTCTATCTCGGTTGTTCGAATAACTGTACTGTGATTGGGCATAAATTTTTTATCTCCTTAAATTAATTAAATTAATATAGATGTATATAAAAAAGTTAATTATTTACTTTCTAAGATTTAGTTCATCAATTAATTTTCGATATTTTTCAATATCATTCTCTTTTAAATAATTAAGGAGGCTTCTTCTTTTCCCAACCATTTTTAATAATCCATATTTTGAGTGTTTATCTTTTTTATTCTCAATTAGGTGTTTGGTTAAATTATTAATCTTCTCAGTTAGAATAGCTACCTGTACTTCTGTTGAACCAGTATCTTTCTCATGATTCTGGTAGTCTTTTATTATTTTATCTTTTACTTCTTTTTTGATCATTTTGACTTACTATTATCTCCTTCTGTTTCAATTGTTATCAAAACTAATATTTAGCAAGATATTCAAGGGGAATTCTTCCCCTTGAGATCCCCTGAAATAACTTCCGACTAGCAACTATATTTAAACATTATACATTATACGTAATACGATAATACGTAATACGGTATACGATTTTTGTCATTGCGAGGAGCAAAGCGACGAAGCAATCTCATCCACTTATACCCGCATCTTTTATCTAAAAACAATTAACGGCAAACTGATAACTTATATCATTAAACACCCTGAAACAACTTTCAACTAGCAACTGTATTTAAACGGTATACGTTATACGTAATACGGTATACCATATTCACCCTCACTCTACCTTCTCCCTTCTAAGGGAGAGGATTAGAGAGATGGTGTAAAAATATATTGTTCCTTATCTAAAAAGAATATCTTATAGTATCAGAATTTTTTTGAAATTCCGATACTATAAGAATATTCTCTTCCATATTTTATAATTAATATTATATTTAAGTATATCTAAGAATATCGATATTTTAAAAAATTCGATACCAAAAATAAATAAGGAACCATGATAGTGAGATTGTCAGAAATCTTTTTAAGAAAAAGCTAATTCAGAAAAATGAAGAATAGCTCGATTATACTTCTCTAAAACCTTTACAATCTTACACTATCTAAACATAATATCATAAATAAAAAATATATTCAAATTTATTTTTAAAGTTGTCTGTGTCAATATTTTGTAGGT
>DKFO01000005.1:0-63547 GCA_002452835.1 Candidatus Atribacteria bacterium UBA6794
AAGCTATCTTGGGAATTGTATATCCTTTTTTTGCTTTTGTCAAATGCAACCAGTGATATATTTAGTATCGGAATTTCAAAAAAATTCTGATACTATAAAATCCTGTTTTTAGATAAGAAACAATATATTTCGGTATCGGAATTTCAATAATTCCGATACCGAAATATAAAGGATTGATTTGTTATAAAAAATATAGCAAGACAAGATATGCATTTCTTGAAAAGGAATTTTTCTTTATTTTTTAACTAACGTTTAAACTAAATACTATATACTAGATACTCAATACTGATAATTGAGGGGTTTCAGGGGATACCCCCCCCTGAATATCTTGTTGTAAAACAAGATAGCATTTTCTTGAATTGTATTATCTTTGAGGGGTTTCAGGGGATACCTCCCCTGACTATCTTGTAATCTTTTGGGTGGTAGAAGAGTAAAATGGATTACCCTAAGAAAAAAATTCAATTACTTCTTATTAATCCTTGGATATATGATTTTACGGCTTACGATTTCTGGTCTAAACCATTGGGATTACTTTATATTGCTTCTATTTTGAGGAAAATGGGATACCAAATAGATTATATTGATTGTATGAATCGTTTGGAACCAGCTTTATTAGAATTACCTAACTATATCTCTCCCAAAAAGGGCTTGGATGGAAGAGGGCCTTTCTACAAGGAAAATATTTCTAAACCAGAACTTTTAAAACATATTCCCAGAAATTACAGTCGCTATGGTATTACTGAAGAAATATTTCTAAAAAAGCTAAAGCAACTATCCAAACCAGATGCTGTTTTAATAACCTCCATTATGACTTATTGGTATCCCGGCGTATTTAGAATAATTGAACTGGTAAAAAGACATTATCCTGATTGTCCTGTTATTTTGGGTGGCATCTATGCCACACTTTGCTATTCACATGCGGTAAATTTTTCAGGAGCTGATTATGTTCTTAAGGGTTTTCAGCTAAATAATTTAGTAGAATTATTATATCGTATTGTAGATATTCCTATTACTTCAAAGCAAAAGCTATTAAATAGCACTTCTTTAAAACAATTGAATTGTTATCCTTATCCAGCATGGGATTTATATCCCAGACTGGATTATATTTGCTTGATAACTTCCAGAGGTTGCCCTTTTAGATGCAGTTATTGTGCTTCCTATATCATTAATCCTGTCTTGGAGTTTAGAAATCCTAATCATATTGTAGAGGAAATAACTTATTGGGCAAAACAGAAAAGGATTAATAACTTCGTTTTTTACGACGATGCCCTATTAGTTAATTCAGAATTACATTTTATTCCTCTATTACAAGAGTTGAAAAAGAAAAATTTAAACATTAATTTCTATACCCCCAATGCTCTTCATGCTAAATTAATTACCAGACCTATTGCTCAACTTATGGCTGAAAATGGTTTTAAGAGAATATGGCTTGGTTTTGAAACTGCGGACCCTGATTTACAAAGAAAAACAGGTAATAAAATAAATAATTCAATTTTTCAAAAGTCAGTTAAGATATTATTAGAAGCAGGTTTTTCTCCTGAACAAATTCGAGCGTACTTATTAGTTGGTTTACCTGAACAGAACTTCAAAAGTATATTAGATTCAATTAATTTTGTCCTGGATACTGGCATCAAGCCTTATTTAGCAAAATTTTCTCCTATACCGGGAACAAAAATATGGAAACAAATCATAGATGAGTATAAATGGACAGAACCGATTGACCCCTTATGGCATAATGATGCTTTGTTGCCTTACTACTCTAACAGTATCAATTACGAGCAGTATCAACAGATGAAGATGTTGATCCAGAATTTTAGATTATAAATAAAGGATACTTAAAAGATAGTGTAAAATTTTAGTAGGTGTTTTCTAAGTAATCACTTGCCAAGAGGTCAACAAAAAAACTATAATTGTCATTTTGTGCTGAAATTTGTTATAATTTATTTATAAACAAATATAATTGATTAAAAATATTTAGAATTATTGTGGTTGGTTGGTAAGAAGGAGGTGTATTAGAGTTAGAGTACGCATTTAAGTTACCCTAATAAGCTTCCCTAAAAATAATTAATATTAATAGAAAGAAAAATAGAAAAAAGATACTATTATTTATTAGTATATAAGGGCAATCAATAGCTGCTGATACATAGATATAGGAGGTTAGAAATGGAATTGTTAAAAGTATCTTCAAAATCAAGCTCTAAAGCAGTTGCTGGTGCATTAGCAGGAGTAATAAGAGAAAAAGGTAAGGTTGAATTACAAGCAATAGGCGCGGGTGCTGTAAATCAAGCGGTTAAAGCTATTGCCATTGCTAGGGGATATACTGCTACCAGTGGAGTTGATTTAGTTTGCATTCCAGCTTTTGTAGATGTAGAAATTGATGGTGACGAGAGAACCGCGATTAAATTCTTAGTAATCCCTAGTGGTTAATTAATTTAAATTACCGGTATTTCATAGTATCGGAATTTCAATAATTTCGATACTATGAAAATAATATAAATATTATTACTAAATAAGTAACAATATATTTTGCTTTTAATTCAGGGGATCTCAAGGGGAAGGATTCCCCTTGAATATCTTGCAGTATCGGAATTTCAAAAAATTTCGATATTGCAAGATAATATAAATATTATTAATAAATAAGTAACAATATATTTTGCTTTTAATTCAGGGGATCTCAAGGGGAAGGATTCCCCTTGAATATCTTGTCTTAAATTGGTAACAGTATATCTTGAATTAGATTTTAACCAAAAGTGTAATTTCCATAATTTCTATGCCTTAGGCAGGAAGGAGGTTTATTTTAATCAAAGAAAAATATTTGAGAGATTAATAAATAGTGAGCTTGACGATATAGTTTTAAAAAATGTTTATCATATATTGATAAAGGAGTAAATGTTATGCAAGAACATGAAGAAGAAGATAAAAAGCTAAAAAAAGAGAAAGCAAAAATAGAAAAAGGTACCCAACCAACTGAAATAACAGAGAAAAAAGAGAAGCTCCCCCCTCGGGAAAGCATGGAGAAAAAAGAAAATAGTGTAAAAAACAATTTAGGAGAAATAAAAATTGCTCCTGAAGTTTTAGCTACCATCGTAAGGAGAACGGTGAGTAATATAGCAGGAGTGGCAGAACTGGTAACTCCTTCTAAGAGTGGTTTTGGAACATTACTTGGTGCCAAAGAGATTGAAGAAGGAATTAAAGTAGATTTGACAGAAAGAGGAGAAGTGTCTGCTTGTATCTCTGTTATTGTGGAATATGGTGCTATAATTATTGATTTGGCCAAGGAAATTCAGTCGGTAGTAAAAAGCGAAATTGAAAAGCAGACCGGGCTTTTAGTTAAGTCGATAGATGTAAATATAATGGGTATACAAATTAATAAAAAAGATGCCTCAGTTAGTTAAGCTAACCAATAATTTAAAGGGGGTTCTTTTCCTTAAAAATCCCTAAATTAATTAAAATATTATTACCTAATCTAATTAAGAGAGAATTTTTTATAGTATTGTAATTTCTGGTAAATTTCAATACTATAAAAAATAAAAATACAGGTCGGTTTCTTATTTGAAAACAGACCTGTATTTTTTATCTAATTCACTTATTTTAACTATTAACCTTTTCTTTTAATTCTTTCCCTGGTTTAAAAAATGGCACATTAGTTTTTGGCAGAGAAATATTTTCACCAGTTCTAGGATTACGGGCAGTTCTGGCAGCTCTTTCTCTAATACCAAAAGTTCCAAAACCAACTAACCGAACCGATTCTTTTCTGGACAAAGCCTCCGCTATATTATCAAAGACACATTCTACAGCAGCTTTTGCCTGAGCCTTGGTAACTCCTCTATCACATGATACCTTATCAATTAATTCACTTTTGTTCAAAATATTACACCTCCTTTCTTAGGTGATAAAAAAATTCTTATGGCAATTTCTTAGAGCTATTAATTTCAAGGGGAATCCTTCCCCTTGAAATCCCCTTTATTTCTATATCAATCTTATTATTCTTACTAAGCAACAAGATATTCAAGGGAGGTATCCCCTGAAACCCCTCATAATCACCCTCACCCTTCCCTCTCCCTNNATATATTGTTTCTTATCTAAAAAGAATATCTTATAGTATCAGAATTTTTTGAAATTCCGATACTAGAATATATTACCTATATTGCCTTTTCTATCTTGTCTTTTAAAATCTTTTATAACAAATCAATCCCTTAGCTTGAGATATAGGAATTTCTATAATTCCTATATCTCAAGCTATATTATATATAGAGTATTACCCTCAGAATATTAAAAACAAAGCCTTTTGTCAATTATTTTTATTATTTTTTGTCATTTTAACTTAAAAAATAAGATTTCAGAAAAAGTTAATATACTTTTTATTAAAAAATATACTTGTTGAATTTTAGAAAATTATCTAATGTCTCAATAATTACTTAATTTTAAAAGAGTTTTAAAGAAGAGGTGGGCACAATTTTTATGATAATTTTCAAAGGTTAGAATTTGTAAGAAAGTTATGTTATAATAATTACAAATCTATTTTGATTAATAGATCATAATAAATGATTCTAACGATTAAATTTTTAGAAAGGAGTTTGAGTATGAATTTATTAAAAAAGAAGAATCAAATAAATACCAATAAGAAACCCTCTCTTTTTGCTTATATCACTCTATTGATATTTGTTGCCATACTAATTACCTTATCAATGATTACTGTTAATGCCCAGGAAGATATGAAAAAGAGTATCCAGATTATTAACCCCAGACCTGATTTTGCCTTAACGATAAGATTAGATAAAGGAGCAGGAGCAACTTATGCTCCTGGTGAGAGAGTTCGAGTCTATTTTAGGACTACCAGAAATGCTTATGTTGCTATTTTTGGCTACAATAGTGAGGGGAAGGTAAAACTTTTATTTCCCAATCAATATCAAAAAAATCATTTCGTAGAAGCTAATAGAGAATATTATATTGATGGGGTCATAGAACCTGGCACTAAACCGGGTTATGAATATATCCAGGGGTTTGCTACCACTGAACCAGTAATTATTTCACGAGAATTGGAAAGGAGAATTGAACAGGAAGTTTTCCCCATACTAGGTGAAGGAATTGACAGATTTACCCAAAGGATTAGAGGAATTTTAACAGGTTTACCTTCTCAAAGATGGGCTAGTAGTGAGATTTTACATTACCAGGTAGTAGAAAGAAGAGCAGAGACCGGGCAATTACGCCTAAATTCAACTCCTGAAGGGGCTGATGTATATTTAAATGACCGATATGCTGGAAAGACTCCTCTGGTAATGGAACAGCTTCGTATTGGGGAATATCTGGCACGAGTGGAATTACCTGGTTATCAAACCTGGACTAGAACAATTCAAATTAATCCTGACCGCACTGCATTTGTTCATGCTAATTTGGTAAGTATGCAACGCTATGGTTCTATTGCTATTCGATGTAATGAGGATGATGCTAGAATCTATTTAGACGGGCAGTATAAAGGATTAACCGAAAAGAATAGAAATGTGCTATTGGAACAAGTGAGAGAAGGTTCTCATGACCTCAGAATTACCTTAAGCGGTTTTCGTGATTGGTCTCAAACAGTGGAAGTAAAACCTAATCAACGAATTCAATTAACAGTAAATTTAGAAAAAATAA
This sequence comes from Candidatus Atribacteria bacterium UBA6794, assembly GCA_002452835.1. GTDB lineage: Bacteria > Atribacterota > Phoenicimicrobiia > Phoenicimicrobiales > Stramentimicrobiaceae > Oleihabitans. The sequence goes on from DKFO01000005.1 coordinate 5,635, forward strand.
AGCGTACTGGAAATCTGGAAATTACCTGTGATGTTGATAATGCCTTAATTTATTTAGATGGAAAATACCAGAGAAGGACATCTGCTAATAGGGGTGTAACTATTAATAATATTCAAGAAGGGAATTATGAAGTAAGAATAACCAAAGATGGTTATCATGATTATGTTACTACAGTAAGAATATATCCAGACCAGACTCACCGCCTAAATGTAAGGATGCAACCGGAGCGTAGAGAAGGTGCCATTGCTTTAAATTGTAATGAAAGCAATGCCAAGATATTTGTCAATGGTACCTATATAGCCACTACTTCTGTTAATCAGGCTAGAATAATGGATGGATTTAAAGAAGGGGCTTATGAGATTACAGTTGTAAAAGATGGGTATCATACCTGGTTAGATGAAGTTTGGGTTTATCCCGGAGAAACAACTAATGTGTATGTCAATTTAATTAGAATTCAAAGTTGAAGTGATTTTTATTAAATAAAAAAAAGGAGAAAAAGAAATGAGTTCTGAAATAGAAACATTAATAGCACAAATGGGTAAATTAGGGGAACAATTACCTTCTGTAATGAGTTCTTTTATGAAATTAGATCAAGAATGTGTTAAAGATGGAGTACTTAGCCATAAAAACAAGGAATTAATTGCTTTAGCTATTGGTATAACCTTGAGATGTAAATACTGTATCCAATTTCATACTGCTGAAGCTATTAAAGCGGGAGCTAGTCGGGCAGAGATATTAGAAGCAGCCAGTGTTTCGGTGTTCATGGGTGGTGGGCCAGCTGTTGCTTATGCTGCCGCTGAATTATTACCGCTCCTTGATGAGCTAAAAGTAAAGTAAGAAGTAATTTATATTTTAATGAGAGAATATCGTTTCTGATAAATAAAAAAGTAGATTAGAAAAATCTAATCTACTTTTTTATTACCCCTTAGGGTAGCAGCGCAGCTCTGATTTTAACAGTGGATACCTGGAAATTTTCACCAAAAGCATCGAAGCCTGGCTTGAGGTATAGAGCGATGCTATAGGCTAGTTTATGTGGTTACAACGGCTGAAATATATAAATATATATGAGTTAATGAGAATATTATTAATAAGTAATAAGTAATTGGTGGTTAATAAGTCATGAAAAAATGGTTGTTTATTGTTATAATATTTGTTATAGTGCTAATTTCTGCCTTTTGTTGCTGGCAAATAATGACTTCACCCCAATATTCCCTGAAACAAATTAAAAAAGCCATTCCCGAACATGATGTGGTAGCTTTTGATAAATATGTTGACTTGGACGTGGTAGTAGATAGCATCATCAAGCAAGTATGGACCTACTATAGTTTTTCGGAGAGCCCAACCAGTAAATGGATTGAGATTCGTAATGAGATAGGTGAAAGTATCGTTTCGGTGATAAAACCTAATCTGAAGGAAGTAATTAAGAAAGAGGTATATAATTATATTATTACCGGGCATAAGAAAGATATAAATTCGCAGGGCGAGAGTAGCTTATCATCTTTGCTTATCAAGATGATTAAGGAAAGAATTGATCCTGAACAATGGGAGTATCAGACCATCAACTATGTAGAAAAAAAGGAAGATATTGCTTTGCTTGGTTTGACTTATTATGACTGGTCTAAAGAAGCTAATTTTATAATTGAATTGAAAATGAGAAATATGAAAGGATACTGGCAACTTTTAGAGATAACCAATGTCGCCCAATTACTGGATATTTTGAGGTATAGGAATTTCAATAATTCCTATACCTCAAAATAAGGAATTGATTTGTTATAAAAGATTTAGAAAGAAAAGATATCAAAAGATGATATATTCTTTTTTGCTTAATGAGTAGCTTGAAAGCGAAATAAAGGGGTTATCAAGGGGAAGGATTCCCCTTGAATATCCCTGTTACCTTAAAGTTGCTTAGTTGACAATGATTTTTTGGCTAATTCTTTTAATAAGGCACGAACCTCTGTAGAGGAATGGATATTATATTTTGAACGGGAGATACCCTGTCCGACTTTAATAGAATATGCTGAATCGGGTAAGTGGGCAAATGTTTCCTCATCAGACCAATCATCACCAATTGCCATAATAAAATCCCAATTTTTCTCCGATATCCATTGGTAAGCAGTAATACCTTTGTTAATCCCTGTTGATTTAATTTCTATCACTTTTTCTCCATGAATAACTTCTAAATTTAAATTAGAAGTTAAATGGGTCAATGAATCCATTAATTCCATTGCCCGAGTACGGCCAAAGCTAGGCTCGGTATTAGTATAATTCCAGACCAGTGAATATTCTTTTTCTTGAATAAAAGAACCCGGGGTACGATTAGTATACAATTCTAAAATAGGTCTAATCTGGTCTTTCCATTCTTTTTTTAATGGTTCGATAGTTTTCCATTCCTGAAAATTCTTTTTTAACCAGGCGCCATGTTCGGCAATTAGATCTACTTTTACATTTTTAAACCAACTTTCTAAAACATCTTTTTCTCTACCACTAACGATGACTACCTTATTCCTGGGATCCTGACTGAGTAGATTTATGGTATCGATGACCTCTTGAGAAGGAAGGTATTGTTTGAATTTAAAATAATGGGGAACAAGTGTTCCATCATAGTCTAATAAAAATAAGCGTTGATGACTTCTTTGGTAATCTTTTATAATTTTTAATCTATTTTTTGGTGAAAGATATTTGGCAGTAAGATTATTTTGGGTATTTTTAATTTTAACTAAGTTTTCTTTAAAATCCTCTGCCCATTTTTTAACATCATAATTTTTTAGACGTTTCTGAAGGTTTAAAATCCTTTTTTGTTGCTCCTTTTCTTCCATATTTAAGGCATATTTTAAAGACCAGCAAATCTGAGTACGATTATTGGGATTGACGATAAGTGCTTCACCCATCTCATTGGCGGCACCAGCCATTTCACTAAGAATGAGTACTCCTAAAGCATCTTTTTTGGTAGCAACATATTCTTTAGCGATTAGATTCATACCATCTTTAAGAGGTGTTATTAAAGCAACATCAGCGATATAATAAAGGGCCGATAACTCATGAAAAGGTAATGAACGATATAGATACCAGATGGGAGACCAGCCTATTTTGCCAAATTTACCATTGATATAACCAATTATTTCATCAACCTGTTGCTTTAATTGTTGATATTGTTCAACATCAGTCCGAGAAGGGACAGCTACCATAATCATGATTACTTTTTCTAAGTATTCTGGGTTGTCTTCCAAGAAAGTTAAAAAGGCCTTTAATCGTTCCAAAATACCTTTGGTATAATCTAAGCGGTCAACTGAAATTATAATTTTGTTTTTTTTGATTTTCTTCCTTATTTTCTGTATCTCATTTTTTGTTTTTTTCTGTTCGGAGGAATAGAAAAATCGGTCAAAATCGATGCCCATGGGAAAACAATCTACTTTTACTATTCTATTTTGATAATTAATCAGTCCTAGACTATTTTCATATCCACGTAAGCGAAGAAGGGAATCCAGAAAATTTTGAACATAATCATAGGTGTGAAAACCAATTAGGTCAGCGCCCATTAGTCCTTCTAATATTTCTCTTCGCCAGGGAAGCAAACGAAAGATTTCAGTGGGGGGGAAAGGAATATGGAGAAAAAATCCAATGTTTAAATTAGGCATCCTTTTTCTCAATAGTTGGGGTAATAACATAAGATGATAATCGTGAATCCAGATAATATCATGAGGATGGATTATATCAAGAATGGTCTGACAAAAAATTTGATTAACATGTCTATAGGCTTCCCATAAGTGATTTACATATTCTGTATATTGAGTAAAACAGTGAAATAAAGGCCAGATAGTTTTATTACAGAAGCCATTGTAGTATTCTTCAATATGAGCCTGGGATAAAAAAACAGGGTAATATCCCATTTTATCCATTCTAGATGATAAACTTTCTTTTTCTTTATTATCAAGTTGCTCTGTGGAAATGCCCGGCCATCCTACCCAAAGACATTTATATTCTTTCTGAAATGATGATATTCCAGTTGCTAATCCACCTACACTCTGCTGATAGGTTAACTTATCTTTTACCTTGGTTACAGTGATAGGAAGACGATTGGATATTACCATAATGCGTGACATATTAACAAACCCTCTAAATTGGAATTGACTCAGATATTTTAATAATACAACATGATTTATCACTTATATAATAACATATTTTTACTATAATGAGAAATAAACATACCATATTGTTCGTATTAACTTTATTCTTGTTGTAATTAAATTTGCATCCAGCTTGTATTTATATTATTATTAATAAAGAAGACTACCTATTTTAAGGTATCGGAATTTCAATAATTCCGATACCTTAAAATAAAGGATTGATTTGTTATAAAAAAATTTAGCAAAACCAGATATGCATTTTTTGAAAAGGAATTTTTCTTTATTTTNNTCAATACTGATAATTGAGGGGTTTCAGAGGATACCTCCCCTGAATATCTTGTTGCTAAAACAAGATAGAATTTTCTTGAATTGTATTTTTCTTTCAGGGGTTATCAAGGGGAAGGATTCCCCTTGAATATCTTGCTCAATTAGTCCTTTAATATTTTGCTAAGAGGGAAGGGGGGATTGACTATTTGCTAAATTAGTATTTTAAAAAAATATTTTATAAATTAATTAAGGAGGTTTATATACTATGAAAAAACATTTTTATCTTTTCATTGTGCTGGTAGGTTTAATATCTTTGCTGTTTATACCAGTGCATGCTGAACAGAAGAGTGTCACGGTAATGGGGGTATGGACCGGTGCCGAGGCCGATGCTTTTAACAAGATGGTGGCACCATTTGAAAAAGAGACTGGTATTAAAGTTGAATTTACCGGCACCCGTGATTTACCTGCTATCCTTACTACCAGGGTAGAAGCCGGAAACCCACCCGATATTTCGGTTATGCCTAACCCCGGTCAGATGATAGAATTTGCCAAAGACGGTAAACTGGTTCCTTTAGCTACTTTTATGGATAGAGAGAAATTACTTTCTGATTATTCTCAGGCGTGGCTGGATTTGGGCTCCTATGATGGAAAACTGTATTCGATATTTATTTCTGCTGACTTAAAGAGCATGGTCTGGTATAATCCGAAAGCGTTTGCAGCTGCCGGTTATGAAGTACCCAGCACCTGGGATGAACTGATGCAATTGTCAGATAAAATAATAGCTGATGGAAATACCCCCTGGTGTATTGGTGTAGAATCAGGAGCAGCCAGTGGATGGCCAGGTACTGATTGGATCGAGGATATTTTATTACGAATCGCTCCTCCAGAAACCTATGATGCCTGGGTTAATCATGAAATTCCCTGGACCGATGAAAAAGTGGTGGAGGCTTTTGAAATTTTTGGACAAATTGTCCTGAACGAGGAATATGTTTATGGAGGTCCTAAGGCAGTTTTGACTATTAACTTTGCTGATTCACCGGATGCCTTATTTACTGATCCCCCTAATGCCTATCTGCATCGTCAAGCTACCTTTATCAAAAGCTTTATGCTGGAACATTTTCCAGATTTAGTTCCTGGTGAAGATTTTGACTTCTTTCCCTTCCCGCCCATTAAAGAGGAATTTGGGACTCCAGCCTTAGGCGCTGCTGACATGCTGGCTATGTTTAATGACACACCAGAGGCTCGAGCTTTTATGGAATATATTGCCTCAGCCCCGGCTCAAGAAATCTGGGTTGGTGAACTGGGTAAATTAGCTCCTAATCAAAAGGTAGATCCTATGGTCTATCCCGATGATATCACTCGTAAAGCAGCTAAATTTTTAGGCGAAGCTTCTGTTTTTCGTTTTGATGGTTCCGATCTCATGCCGGCTGCAGTAGGTTCTGGTGCTTTCTGGACTGGGATACTTGATTATATTAGTGGATATCCTTTACCAGAGGTATTAGCGCAGATTGAGGCAGCAGCGGTGGATGCTTATGGGAAATAGTATTTTATTTCGATTTAATGATGATAGGTAGTTAATTTAAGTAGTTAGCTGGTTTATTTATTGCAAATAATCAGCTAACTACTATTTTTTTATTACCACTAATCATAAAGGAGATGGACTATTATGCGAACACATTGGTTTACTCCCTGGTTATATGTCATCCCAGCTTTAGCCACTTTAGTATTTTTTCTGATTTATCCTTCCTTTAATACCCTTGTTATTTCCTTTTTTGGACCACAATCAGAAAAATTGGTAGGATTTGCCAACTATATCTATTGTTTTACCAATGAGATAATGTTATCTGCCTTTCGTAATAATTTATTATGGGTAGCCCTTTTTGTGCCTCTTACGGTATTTTTGGGATTGATTTTAGCAGTGATACTGGATAGGGTGCGTTATGAATCGCTGGTAAAATCTATAATATTTATGCCTATGGCTATTTCATTTGTGGGAGCTGGAGTTATCTGGAAATTTGTATACTCTTATCGACCAACAGGAAGTGCCCAGATAGGTATTTTGAATGCCTTCTTAACCTTTTTGGGGAGACAACCAATTCCCTGGTTGATTGAACGACCCTGGATAAATAATATTTGTTTGATCATAGTGGGTATTTGGATCTGGACTGGTTTTTGCCTGGTGGTATTATCAGCCAGTTATAAAGGGATTCCTCGAGAATTATTAGAGGCAGCCAGAGTAGATGGTGCCAATGAGTACCGGATTTTCTGGAAAATTACTCTACCTTTAATGAAACCAACCGTGGCAGTGGTGGCTACTACGATGTTTATTAATGTTTTGAAGGTATTCGATATAGTCTATGTTATGACTAATGGTGCATTTTCCACCGAAGTTATTGCCAACCGTATGTATAAAGAGATGTTTATTTTCCGAAACTATGGAAGAGCGAGTGCTATTGCCAGTTTATTACTTTTGTTTATTATACCTATGATAATTATTAATGTGCAACGTTTTAGAGAACAGGAGGCTTTTCGATGATAGCAAAGCAGAATCGGTTTTTATTAAGTCTTCCCCTGCATATCTTTATTATTTTGGTAGCACTGATTTGGATTTTTCCCACTGCCGGATTATTGATTACCTCTTTTCGTCCGGCTTCCGAGGTAGCTTCCTCTGGCTGGTGGACGGTATTTGCTAATCCTTTTGACTTTACCCAATTTACCTTGAGTAATTATAAAGATGTTATCACTAATATTGGTATAGGACGGGCTTTTGTAAATACTCTAATTATCACTATACCCGCCTGTATTATACCCATTATTATTGCTTCTTTTGCCGCTTATGCCTTTGCCTGGATGGAATTTTGGGGAAGGCGTTTTTTCTTTATCCTTTTTGTAGGATTATTGGTAGTTCCTTTACAGATGACTCTAATTCCTATTTTAAGGATATTTAATCAGCTTGGTTTATCTGGTTCTTTTTTGGGCATATGGCTGGCACACGCTGGCTATGGTCTACCTTTAGTGATCTATTTGATGTACAATTTTGTCTCTGGTCTACCCAGTGAAATATTTGAATCAGCTACCATTGATGGTGCTACTACCTTTCAGATCTTCAAGAGCATTGTTTTACCATTATCAGTACCAGCTCTTGCTTCCATTACTATATTTCAATTTATCTGGGTATGGAATGATTTATTGGTTGCTTTGGTCTATTTAGGAGGGACCCCAGATGTAGCTCCCTTAACCGTTAGAATAAGTGCCCTGGTCGGTTCCTATGGGCAGAATTGGGAATTATTAACTGCAGCTGCCTTTGTTTCCATGTTATTACCGTTAATAATTTTTTTAAGTCTACAGCGTTATTTTGTGAGGGGAATTTTGGCTGGTTCCATTAAGGGATAAATAAATAGTGCTTAAGGGAAAGAATTCTAAATGAAAAGAAATAATAATAAACATCAAAAAGGAATAGAAAAAGAAAAATTTGCTCTTGGAGTTGATTTAGGTGGAACTAATATTAAAATTGCTTTAGTCAGCGGGGATGGTGTTATTAAAGACTATCTCAAGATTCCTACCAATGCCCAGCAAGATAAAGAGGTAACCATTACCAGAATAAAGCAGGGTATCTACCAGATAATCAGACAATCTGATTTAGAAATCAAAAGCATAAATGGTATTGGCATTGGTGCCCCTGGCCCCCTTGATTTTCAGAAAGGGATTATTCATTTTGCCCCCAATTTACCAGGATGGGAAGAAGTACCCCTTGGCGAAATCATCAAAGAAGAATTTCAGATATCAGTAAAGATAGAAAATGATGCTAATGCGGCTGCCTGGGGAGAAAAGTCTTTTGGTATAGCTCAGGGTGTTGATGAGTTGGTCTGTCTGACCTTAGGAACTGGTATTGGAGGGGGACTAATATTTCAGGGAAAAATCTATCATGGAAAAAATAATGTAGCTGGAGAGGCAGGTCATATAATTGTAAATAAAGATGGACCTCTCTGTAATTGTGGGAATTTTGGCTGTTTGGAAGCCTATTCTTCTGCTGCCGGAATTAAAAATAGGGTTTCCAGAAGAATTAAAGAATTAAAAATAAGTGACCCCAGTATTTTTTATCAAAATAATTCTAATCAGATTAGTTTAGTAAAAATATTTGAACAAGCTCGAGAGGGGAATCCTATAGTTAAAGACATTGTAGAGGAGGCCATTGAATATCTGGGTATCGGGATTACCACCCTGGTAAATCTTTTAAACCCAGAGATGGTGGTTCTGGTTGGTGGGATAACTAATGAAGGTGATAAGCTACTTAATCCAATTAAAGATATTGTTTTTCACAGGGCGATGAGATACCATTTAACAGATCTAAAAATTGTCTTTGGTATGTTAGGAGAATATGCTGGGGTAGCAGGAGCTGCTGCCCTGTTGTGGGATTTTGGTTGATAGGAAGAGTCCTTTTGATATAATAATTGATAATAATAAATAATAAAAATTTTTTGTTAGAAGGAGTTTACATATGGCTAGAGTCACCTTAAAGAAGGTAACCAAAAAATTTAAAGAGGTGGTAGCAGTCGATAATATTAGCATCGATATTGAGGATAAGGAATTTGCCGTACTGGTTGGCCCTTCTGGCTGTGGGAAAAGCACCACCTTGCGGGCTATTGCTGGCTTAGAGGAGGTAACCTCTGGTGAGATTTATATAGCAGAGCGACTGGTTAATGATATCCCTCCCAAAGATCGTGATATCGCCATGGTCTTCCAAAATTATGCCCTCTATCCCCATATGGATGTCTATAACAATATGGCCTTTGGCCTAAAGTTACGTAAGTTGCCCAAGGAGGAGATTGACCAGCGGGTGCAGGAAGCAGCTGAAATCCTGGGTATTGAAAAACTACTCAAACGCCGTCCTAAGGAGCTCTCTGGGGGACAACGTCAGCGGGTAGCAGTTGGTCGGGCTATTGTCCGTAAACCCAAGGTCTTTCTCTTTGATGAACCACTTTCCAACTTGGATGCCAAGCTGCGGGTAGCCATGCGGGCTGAGATTTCCAAATTGCATGATCGTCTACAGGCAACCATCATCTATGTGACCCATGATCAGATAGAAGCTATGACCATGGCCAGCCGTATCTTTATTTTAAATGAAGGGAGACTCCAACAGGCTGGACCACCCTTAGAGGTCTACAAAGCTCCAGCTAATCTATTTGTGGCTGGTTTTATCGGTTCACCGGCTATGAATTTCATTCCCTCCCGCCTGCTCAAGAAAGATTCCTCCTACTTTATTGATGCCGAAAGTTTTCTGGTAAAGCTACCTTCTGATTTTTACCCCTCTATTTCTTCTTATGAAGGTAAAGAAGTTATCTTTGGAGTTCGCCCGGAAGACTTTCATGATAAGCAATTCTATCCGGAAGGAACAGCAGATAACACTATCAAGGCCAAGATTGAGGTAATTGAACCACTGGGAGATGAAGTACTCTTTTACTTACTCTGTGGTGAACATTCCCTAATAGCCAAATTAGACAGTCGTACTAATAAGAGAGTAGGAGAGGAGATAGAAGTGGTCCTGGAACTACCCAAAACGCATCTCTTTGATCCGAAGAGTGAGAAAACAATAGTTTAATCTTTTTGTTTTTTGCTATTTAGCAAAGGGTATCAATTCTGGTGTAATTAATATTGACTGAAAGATGATGCTACCTATTATCTAACATAATTTACTACCATTTCAGATTCAATTTTGCCGGAAATAGAAAGTGCTGCTGCCTATCTATATCTATATTACCAATATTAGTATTATTAGTATTGATGAGAAAGTATATAAACATACTAAATAGGCAATAAAAAATTAAGTAAAAAATAAATTAAAGGAGCAGATAATGGCCAAGGAGATAATTGAGTATTTTTTTCAGATGGTTAAAATTGATAGTGAATCAGGAGAGGAACAAAAATTTCTAAAATTTCTGGAAAATTTATTTCAAGAAGAATTAGGAGCTAAAACCCAATATGATAATTATGGTAACTTGATAATCAACATAAATGCAAAGAATAGCCAGAAAGAAGAGCCAATTTTATTTTGTGGTCATGCTGATACAGTAAAACCTGGTAAGGGAATAGAGCCAGTCCTAAAAAAAGGAGTGATCTATTCTAATGGTGCTACTATCTTAGGTGCAGATGATAAGGCAGGTATAGCAGAATTATTAATGGCTCTCAAAAAAGCTAATAAATATCCGCCAATAGAGATATTAATTACCCGTCAGGAGGAGATGGGATTATCTGGTTCCTCTTTTGTGGACAAGAATTTAATTAAGGCCAAGAAAGGATATGTGCTTGATACAGAAGCATTAGAGGAAATTGTTATTGGGGGACCTTCCCGCATAGAAATGATGGTCAAAATTATTGGTAAATCTGCGCATGCAGTTGAGCCGGAACATGGTATTTCTGCTATTGAAGTTGCTGCCCTTGCTATTTCACTATTAAAAACTGGATGGATTGACCCTATCACAACTGTTAATGTCGGCTTAATTGAAGGTGGACAGGTAATAAATGCAGTCCCTGAGACTGCTACAATTCAGCTGGAGTGTCGCAGTCAAAATCATAAGAAATGTTTAGAGCAGTGTCGCTTAATTAAAAATACTTTTCAAACTGTGGCAAAGGCAAAAGGAGCGAAAACAGAAATTCAAATAAAGCATAGTATGAAGGCCTCTCGTATTTCAGAAAATACTGAAGTAGTTAGAGTGGCCAAAAAAGCGATTCAATCGATTGGTTTAAAACCTGAAGTGAAGGTTATATGTGGTGGGACAGATGCTTCCAATCTAAACCAAAAGGGAATTACAACTGCGGTGTTGGGAACAGGAAGTAAATTACCTCACAGCACAGATGAACATATTGCTATTGGCGAGATGGAAAAGGCGGTAAATATTCTGATAACAATATTAGGAGAGTTTTCTTAAATTTAACCAATTTTTTATTTATTTTTTTTGATTGCTTTTGGATTTTCAGATTTAATATAGATGAGCATTTCATATTTCAGCTATTAAATTAATCATTTAAATTTATTTGATTTCTATTTTTGTTTGGTGTTTAATTATTGCTATTATCAATTTAGCATTTTAAGGTATCGGAATTTCAATAATTCCGATACTTTAAAATAAGGGATTGATTTGTTATAAAAAATTTAAAAGACAAGATATGCATTCCTTGGAAAGGAATTTTTCTTTATTTTTTAACTGAAATTTGCACTATATACTGAATACTAGATACTCAATACTTATAATTGAGGGGTTTCAGGGGATACCTCCCCTGAATATACTAATTGCTAAGCAATTTCGATACTATATAAGATAAACTACCAAAGAAAAATGTTATTGCGAGCTTGCCCCTAAACTAATGTTTAGGGGGAGGATGTGGCAATCTAATACTATTATACCTGTATCTTTGGTCTTATAACTGAGAACCAATAACTGATAACTTTTCACTAATACTGTGGGTAGGAGTGAATGAGATTGCTTCGTCGCTTTGCTCCTCGCAATGACAAAATTGCATACCGTATTACGTATAACGTATATCATTTAAATACAGTTGTTAGTAAGAAGTTATTTCAGGGGTTTCAGGGGGCGAAGCCCCCTGATTATCTTGTTAAATAAGGAAAACTTTTTATTATGTTACTCGCTTTAATAAGGACTTTTTTGGTTTTAATCGTAGGTACCTTTAGTGCTTATTTAGCCCAGAAGTTAATAAATAAAAATCAATGGCTTAATCCTGAATCGCTAAAGCAGTTGGCTATTTTTCTCCAGAAACTGGGAATGATCTGGTTAATTTCTATTACTTATGTCGGTAGTCTATGGATTTTTGAAATGGAAAATCTGATTGAGATTATCAGCTTACCTTTGGTAGGTGCACTATCTATCATTGCTGGTGGTTTTTTTGCGGTGCTGGTGGCTAAATATTACCATTATAATTCTTTGGATACCGGTTCCATGTTTTGCTGTGGATTTTTTTCCAACACTGTTTCCTTAGGTGGAATGATCTGTTTTTTCTTTCTGGGGGAAGAAGGATATGCCCTGGTACCTATCTATACTTTTCTAATGCGATTATTATACTATGGCTTAGGATATCCCATTGCTAGTTCGTATAACGATAATTTTGTTAAGGGGAAAAGAGTTGCTGAGAGAATTATAGAAATAGCCAGGGATCCCTTTTTTTATACTGGAGTAGGTGCCGTTGTTGTGGGGTTATTTTTAAATCTAAGTCCATATGAAAGACCAAAAATTTATGGCCCTATTAATGAAATATTAATTCCACTATCAACTTTTATCTTACTCTTTTCGGTAGGTTTGAATTTAAAGTTAAGTCGTGTTTACCAATATATTAAACAATGCTGTTACCTATCGATTATCAAATTTGTGGCTGTACCATCAACTACCTTATTAGTCGCACTGTTACTTAATTATCAATCTATCAATCAGGGTTTACCGTTGAAAGTTTCTCTAATCATGTCTGCTATGCCAGTTGCCTTTAACTCGGTTATAGCTGCTAATATCTACAACTTGAATGTGGATCTGGTCAATTCTTGCTGGATTTTTACCACTATAGGAATCGTGTTTGTTCTTCCTATATTATTGTTAGGTATAAATTTATTATAAGATATATTATAAGATATATTATAAGATAATAGTGTTATATGGAAATAAAAAAGAATAATAATTATCTACTAAAATTGCATTTTTTATAATTCGCAATATTATAAAATAGTCAGGTTTGTAATATGATAATAATTGATATTCACTTTAAGGGAAATAGAGATACTTTTTAGAATTGATTAGAACTTAAACCTAATGTAGAATAGGAAATGAAAATAAAATTAATAATTTATTCTAATCTGAAAAACTATGTAGAAAATTATAAAGAAGATGACGGCCTAGTGAAAGAGATTTCTGAGCCAAAAACAATTAAACAATTTTTACAGGAAACTATTAAACACGAAAAGGCAATGGATGCCATTAGTATGGTAATAGTAAATGAAAAAGTAGTTCCTTTTAATCAGTTAGATCGTAAACTGCAGGATGGAGATGTCATCAAAGTTTATCCCCCTATTGGCGGGGGTTAGCCAATGGAGATAAATGAAAAACTTATATTGCCAGCTAGTCTGGATGTTCTAAGTAAAGAAATTTGAAAAATAATTTAAAAGACATGTCCAAAAGGAATAAGGAAAGGGGATAATCAAGGTGGAAAAAGAGAAACATTCTGAACTTTATAATCTAAAGACTGCTTTTTTGCTACTGGGAATCTCAATAATTGTAGCTGCTCTGGTCTTTGGTTTCTTTTTTTATCAGACCCGTGCTCATCGTGACTATGTTCAGGTGGTAGGTTCTGCCAGTCAGGAATTTATATCCGACATCATAAAATGGAACATAACTTTTGAAGAAAATACAGACCTGGTTAATGTGCGAGATGGTTATCGCAATATTCAGGAGAAGCGAGATCGATTGCTGACTGTTTTAATTGATAAGGGAATTTCACAGGATGATATTAACATCAATCCCATTACTATTCAGAAAAGGTGGAATCGGGATGGGGAAGTGGTGGGGTATGTCCTGAATCAGCCTCTTTTTATTATCTCCTCGGAAGTTGAAGCTATTGAAAAATTAGCTTTAAATCCTGATGAACTTTTAGATCAAAACATCTTTTTTCAAATTTCATCACTGGAGTACTTCTATTCCGGAATTGATACCCTAAAAAAGGATTTACTGGAGTTAGCAACACGCAATGCCCGGGAACGGGTAGAAATGATCCTGCGCGAAAGTGGACATAAGCCTGGTAAGATGATCTGGGCTCAGGCTGGTGTCTTTCAAATTGTAGAGCCCTATTCCACAGAAGTAGAGAGTTACGGTATGTACAATACCTCATCCCGTAAAAAAGAGATAAAAGTAACGGTTCATGCTCAGTTTCTAATCCAGTAAAACACAAAGAAGGTATTCATATTCTGTCAGTTCTACCCACAAAGAAGAAAGGAAGCGAGATGCCTAAACAAAGATATCAGGTATCCATTCAACATGACCGTCCTGTTGCCGATATGATTCATTATGCTCTGGAAGACCTGGGGGGATTGAACCAACTCATCCCGGTTGGCTTATATTATGAATATCTTGCAGTATCGGAATTTCAAAAAAATTACGATACTGCAAGATAATATAAATATTATTTACTAAATAATTAACAATATATTATGCTTTTAATTCAGGGGTTCTCAAGGGGAAGGATTCCCCTTGAATATCTTGTTTGCAAGACAAGATATAAATTTCTTGAAAAGGAATTTTTCTTTATTTTTTAACTATCATTTAAACTAAATACTAAATACTAGATATCAATACTGATAATTGAGGGGTTTCAGNNGATACTTCCCCTGAATATCTTGTTGGTAAAACAAGATAGAATTTTATTGAATTAATTGTATTTTCTTTCAGGGGTTGTCAAGGGGAAGGATTCCCCTTGAATATCTTGTTCTGGGAAGGTTTCAGTTATAATATTATCTCCTATCTATAATTGGAGGAATGAATAAGAAAGATTCGATTTATTATCAGATAAGATAGTAGATTTTTATTTAATATGAAGGAAGGATTTGGTAATTATGAATTGGTAAACATTTTTTATGAAAACTTTTCCAGGATGGAAGGAGTCAGGATTGTTAATCATTTCAGATGAGGTAAGAAAAATTTATCCGGAAGCGTTATTGGGGCTACTGGCTATAAAAGGGTTATCCAAAACAGTTCAATATCAAAAACTTGATAATTACCGGATCAAACTGGAGGAAGAGCTAAGAAAAAGATACCGTGGATTGGAGAGAAGTGATTTAAAAAGTATTTATCCTATAAAATATTATGTAAATTATTACAAGAGATTTAAGAAAACATACCATGTATTATTACAGCTGGAATCAATCATATTTCATGATAAGGCAATTCCCGAAGTTTCTTCATTAGTTGAAGTAATGTTTATGGCCGAAATGAAAAACCTTTTACTAACTGCAGTTCATGATTTAGATACTATCCACTTACCTATAAAGCTTGATGTGGCCAGAGGTGATGAAAAATATATTAAATTGAATGGCGAGGAGAAAATTATGCTTCCTCGCGATATGATGGTATCTGATTTAGAGGGAATTACCTCCAGTATTATATACGGACCGGATAGGCGTACCCGCATTACTCCCGATACTCAGAATGTTTTATTTGTAGTTTATGCGCCATCAGGAATTGAAGAATCACATGTGTTACAACATCTTCAAGATATTCAAAAATATGTACAGCTCATTTCCCCAGAAAGCACCATTGATTTAATTCAGGTGTATTCACTAAAATTAAATATTTAAAAATAAATTGGACTTGTTTTTCTGGTAAAAAAGGGTATTAAAATAAAGATCAATAGGTGGTATGATTTTAGATAAATAAGGATTAAATAGAACCTCAAGTAGTCAGGAGTTAAAAATGAAAGTATTACGGTTAAAATATGAAAAAAATGAGATTATCGAAAAAAATAAAGAAATTGAAGTATGTTTTAAATGTTCCACCTGTTCCAAATTTTGCCCTATAACTAAAAATGTGAAAAAATATAACCTTGAAGACTCTTTTGTTACTCAAATTTTTGAAGCAGAAAAACCGGAGGCTTTAAATGATGTCTGGATGTGCTGTGTCTGTGAAAAATGTGTTATTACCTGTCCCCAGGATACTAATCCAACTGATGCCTTTACTAATCTGAAGGAAAAATCATACCAGGAGGGTTTTGCGCCTCAAATAATATACCGTTTGGTGGAACAACTTTTACAGGAAGGAACTGTTTATAGTCTTAAATTTACCAATTTAGCTAGAAAGAGAGCTGGATTGAAAGAAATTGAGAAAAACGAAAAATCAATTGAGGAACTCAATATATTGGCTCAAAAAACTGGTTTAGAAAAGAAAGAGGTTAGTGAATAATGATAAGTTATTTATTTTTTAAAGGATGTACCATTCCAGCCAGTTTACCAAATGTGGAAAAATTAGCTTTAGAAGTTTTACCAGAGATAGGTATTAATTTAGTAGAGTCTGACGAATTTACCTGCTGCCCTGACCCAATACGACTTCAGGGTACTAATCAATTTTTCTGGTTATCTGTGGCTGCTCGTAATATTGCCATTGCTGAAGAAAAGAAGCTGGACATCATGACTTTATGCAATGGATGTGAAAATACCTTAGCCATTGTAAATTATAGACTGAAAAATAATTTCGAACTAAAAAATAAAGTAAATGAAGTGTTAAAGGAAATTAACCTGGAATTTAAGGGTAATATTAAGATAAGACATTTTTTACAGGTCTTAAAAGAAGATATTGGATTAGATAATCTAAAAAAGATGGTTAGAACCCCTTTGGATGGTTTTAAGGTGGCTGGTCATCCTGGATGCCATCTGCTAATGCCTCATGAGATACTTAAATTTGATAATCCGGTAGATCCGGAATTTTATGATCAATTTATAGCAGCCCTGGGTGCCACCTCGATAGATTATTTAACAAAAGCTGACTGTTGTGGTGTTTCACTAAGTCTAGCCGGTGAAAAAGAGGCCTCCAATAATTGTATTCAAAACAAGTTGATTGATATCCAGCTTTCAGGAGCACAATTTGTCAGTACCGCTTGCCCAGCCTGTTTTAATCAATTCGATTTTGGTCAACTTATTGCCTCTCAAGACTTTCCTCAATTACAAGAAAAACCAATCCCGGTTTTATATGCTATTGAACTTTTAGCTTTAGCTATGGGACGTTCTTTTGAGGAAATCGGCTATAATCTACATCGTGTGAAAGCACCGGTCAAAGAAATGGTATAGGAGGAAAACATGGAAAAAGTAAAAACCACCTGTATTTATTGTGGAACTGGATGCCAATTATGGTTAAAGACCAAAGATGGAAAAGTAGTAGATACCAAACCGGTTATGCCTCCTGAATTTAGTCCTGGAAGGGGTAAGTTATGTATCAAAGGATGGAATGTACATGAATTCATAAATCATCCAGATCGCTTGACCGATCCTTTGATTAAAAATAAGAATGGTAATTGGGAGAAGGTAAGCTGGGAAGAAGCCATTGATTATGTAGCAAGTCGTTTTAAGCAAATTATCAGTGAAAATGCAGGAAATAGAAGAGTTATAGGGTGTCTGAGTTCGGCAAAATGTACCAATGAAGAAAATTATGTTATGCAAAAATTTGCCCGTGCGGTCCTGAAGACCAATAATATTGACCATTGTGCTCGTTTATGTCATTCCTCTACTGTAGTCGGTTTGGGTGCAGCTTTTGGTTCAGGTGCCATGACCAACTCTATTGATGAGATTACCGATGCCGAAGTGATTTTTGTTATTGGTTCGAATACCAATGAGCAACACCCCTTAATTGGAGCCAGAATATTAGAGGCATTGAAAAAGGGGGTAAAATTAATTGTGGCTGATCCACGCACCATACCTTTATCAGAATTAGCCGAAGATAATCTGGGGATTGCCCTGCGGCATCGCCCCGGGACTGATGTAGCATTATTAAATGGGATGATGAATGTAATTATTCAGGAAAAGCTTTATGATGAACAGTTTATAGCACAACATTGTGAAAATTTTGCTGCCTTTCGAGAAGAAATTTTGAAAATGACGCCTGAAAAAGCATCACAGCTTACTGGTATACCCCAGGAAAAAATAATACAAGCTGCTCGCATGATTGGTCATGCTGGTACTACCTATTTAGTTTATTCAATGGGTATTACCCAGCATACCAGTGGAGTTGATAATGTAAAGAGCACAGCAAATTTACAGATGCTCTGTGGTAATGTTGGTAAATGGGCAACAGGAGTGAATCCACTGCGAGGTCAGAATAATGTGCAAGGTGCCTGTGATGTAGGTGCTTTATCTAATTTTTATCCAGGATATCAACCAGTAACCAATAGGGAAATTCGAAAAAAGTTTGCCTTGGAATGGGGCATTACCGAGAATGAAATGGATGACCAGATTGGGCTGACTGTAGTTGAAATGATTGATGCTGCATATCAGGGTAATCTAAAGGCACTTTATGTCATGGGAGAAAATCCCTTAATGAGTGACCCGGACAGTAATCACGTTAGGCAAGCCTTGCAAAAAACATTTTTGATCGTCCAGGATATTTTCATGACTCCCACTGCTGAATTAGCGGATGTCATTTTACCGGCTGCCTCTTTTGCCGAAAAAGAGGGTACCTTTACCAGTACGGAAAGAAGAGTCCAGTTGGTGCGAAAGGCTATTGAGCCTGTTGGTAACAGCAAACCGGATTGGCAGATTATTTCACTTATAGCCAGGGAGATGGGGTATTCTGGATTAAACTATCACCAGAGCAGTGATATTTTAACTGAGATTAACCGTACTACGCCCATTTATGGTGGGATTACCTGGGAAAGATTACAACAGAATGAAAAAGGCTTCCAATGGCCCTGTCCTGATATAAATCATCCGGGAACAATTTTTCTCCATAAGGATGGAAATTTTTCTCGGGGTAAGGGATATTTTCACCCCGTATCTTTTAAGGAACCAGCTGAGCTTCCTGATAGCGAATATCCTTTTATTCTCACTACCGGGAGGACCCTATGGCATTATCATACCGGAACGATGAGCAGAAGGTCAAAAACACTGAATGAGCGAGTTCCGGAAGGGTATGTGGAAATATCCCAGGAAGATGCAGAAAAGCTACAAATCAATGATCAGGAACTGATTATGGTGTCTACTCGTAGGGGAGAAATTAAAATAAAAGCCAGAGTTACCCATAAGGTCAGTGCAGGATTAATCTTTATTCCCTTCCATTTTGAAGAGGCAGCTGCCAATATCCTGACCAATGCTGCCTTAGATCCAGTGGCAAAAATACCGGAGTATAAAGTTTGTGCTGCTAAAATTGAAAAAATTTATCGGAAAGAAAAATAATAAGAATAATAAGAGATAAAATTAGATGAGAAAAAGTGATATAAGAAGCAACTGTAAAACAGAAATAACTCAGTAAAAGGGGTAATTAAAATATGAGTTTAAAAGTGGTAGGAATTATAGGAAGTCCCAGGAAGGAAATGAATACTGATACCCTGGTAACCAGAGTATTAGAGGGAGCCCAATCGGTTGGTGCAGAAATAGAAAAAATATACCTCAATGATCTGGATATTATGCCCTGTCAAGCCTGTAATAAATTTCCAACTCCTGATTATTGTTTCTTCCATGACGGTATGGATAGCATCTATAAAATTCTCGAAGTTGCCGATGCCCTGGTGATAGGGGCTCCTGCCTATTTTGGTACTATTAGTGCCCAGCTGAAATTGCTCATTGACCGTTCCAATTGTCTGGCAGAGATGATTACCCTGCCGGAGGGGAAAACAATATTTAAATCCAGGTTACCGAAAAGAAAAAAAGGTATCTTTATCTGGGTGGCCAATATTTCTAAAAATCCAGAACACGCCCTTGTTTCTTTAAGAATCTGGAGTAAATATTTTGCCAATGTCGAACTGTTAGATACCTTAGTAGTAACAGAATCTGATGTTGGGGAGGGCGCTCGAAAACGAGAAGAACTTCTTGAGAAGGCTTTTCAGTCAGGATTATTTTTGGGACAATCATTAGGTTTACTTTAACACGACAGTTCCCTTGATAAAGACAGGTTCTTTCAGTGGTTTGGTGGATTTAATAGAAATAAAAAATATTGTCATCTTGTTTATAGAATTGTATAATAGAGAAAATCCCTACTTGAATGTTTCTTATTTTTTATCTTCAACACCAGCAAAAGGTGTATCTCAGGAGGTGGTAAATGCTGCTATTCTCGATTTCCAGGTCTAATTAAATCCTGATAATAAGTTATATTCTCCAAAGAGAAAAGATAATATTTTTTTGTGACCTAGATTTTCAGATTTACATCATATAAAAGACTAAATTTAAAATATCAGGAGGAATTAAATGTTAAGAAAAAATAAAAATATTTTCATCATTATGATAGCTGTTGGCTTCATAATATTTTTTAACTGTTCCTGTCTGGCAGCCATCAGCGTATCGGAAATAATTAATAATATGCTGAAGGCATATGAGAAACAGATGGCAGGTATTAGCGATTATACGGTTGTTCAGAAGCCTATTGGAGGGATAGCTGCCATGGCCGGGGAAACAAAAATATATTATAAAAAAGCCAAGGTAGGTGGGGAGGAAATTTATAAGACTCGTACTGAAACAGAGGTTATGGGAATGTCCATGGTTTCAGTTTATGATGGGAAGTATAACTGGACAACTAACCCGATGACCGGAAAAGTTGAAAGTGAATTAGCAGAGGGTAATCCGGCACAGTTTTGGAAGAATATTGAGGCAGCCAAGACGAAATATTTAGGCGAAGAGATGATCGACGGTGAAAAAGCCTATGTATTGCAGATTGATAATGCTTTACAGGTCATGGGAAGTCAGCAGGCACAAGCGGCAACAATGCAACAGGAAGGGTCACAGGAAGCATCCGGCAAATTATGGATTAGCAGCAAGACCTGGATGCCTTTACGTATGGTGATGATTATAAAAGCCAGTTCAGAAGAAATGGCCATGAATACCACCACGACAAGTGACTTCAAGGATTATCGGCAGGTTGGTTCCATGCTTCATCCTTTTCAGTTAGTTATGAAAACAAATACTGAGATTGATACTTCCGGAATGAGTGCAGAAGATAGAGAAGATGCGGAACAGACCATGCAAATGATGCAATCCATGATGTCAGGCATGGGTTCTTTCACCATTGAGACGGTGGACATCAAAATAAATACTGGTCTTTCTGACGATCTTTTCGACGGAACTAAATTGAAATAATATATCTTAATATAATATATAAGGCAGTTAAATAAGGGACGGTTCTTTGTTTCATAAAACGAAAAAACTGTTATTATTGGTACCCGGTATAAAGTGGTTGCCCATTGGCAATAAAAAGAAGAAATATTATTAGAAAATTTTTTCTTATTATTGCTTGACAATCTGTTTTATTGATGTATAATGAGTTGTCACTTAGAAATAAGTGCAAATGTTATAAATAAATTATTTATAACGTTGAAGGAACAACCTCATAAACTTGAGGATTGTTCCACAGTAATATATTAAATAGAGAGATTTGGTTACTATCTTGTGATGCGATACCTCAAAATTTAATGTTACTGAAAAAATAAAATAAATAAAAAAGGAGGTAAGAGCATGCAAGGTAGTAAATTGTATGTGGGAAATTTAAGTTATTCTGTTACTAACCAGCAACTGGAAGAGCTTTTCGCTAATCAGGGCACTGTCAAAAGTGTCAATATTATCGAAGGCAAAGGCTTTGGTTTTGTAGAAATGTCTTCATCAGAAGAAGCACAATCAGCTATGGAAGCTTTGAATAATTCTGAATTTGCTGGTCGTCCTTTAAAGATTGATGAAGCCAGACCACAAAAACCCAGAAGAGATTTTCGTGATAGCAGAAGACGTTATTAACTTTTAGTTAATGATACAGAAAAATTCTAAACAGTAAACATAAACAGGGGACGGTTATCTGTTTCNNGAAACAGATAACCGTCCCCTGTTTACTTTATAGGTTTCTTAAAGCCACCCGCTTTGCGGGTGCGATGTTTACTTGCTTTGAGGAAAAGAATAAGATAAAATTTATGCAAAATGTAATACAGCCTAAGGAAGGTAATAAAATAATGGAACTTATTTATCAAGGAAAAACAAAAGATGTTTATTTGTTAGAGGATGGAAATTATCTATTAAAGTTTAAGGATGATGTGACCGGAGAAAATGGAGTTTTTGACCCAGGAGCCAATACTGTGGGCTTAACCATAGCAGGAGCTGGCAAAGCTGCCTTAAAATTGTCTAAATTGTTTTTTGAACTGTTAGAAAAAAAAGGCATCCCCACCCACTATATCAGTGCCAATATTGCGGAAGCTACCATGACTGTAAAACCAGCCATGGTATTTGGGAAGGGTTTGGAGGTTATTTGTCGGTATAGGGCGGTAGGCAGTTTTTTAAAGCGTTATAGTAGTTATATAGAAGAGGGAAAGCCTTTAGATGGACTGGTAGAGGTTACCCTGAAAGATGATGAACGAAATGATCCCTTAATTAATGAAGATGCTCTTGACCTGCTGGGAATACTTTCTAAGAAAGAATACCAAATATTAAAAGAACTTGCCAGAAAGATTGGAAATATTATAAAAGAGGTATTAGCTAATAAAGAAATCGAATTATATGATATTAAACTTGAATTTGGCAGGAGTAAAGATAATAATAAAATAATTTTAATTGATGAAATTTCTGGTGGTAATATGAGGGCCTATAAAAACGGAAAATACCTGGAACCATTGCAATTAGAAAAATTAGTGACAACCTCATAATATTTGAAGTTTAAGAAGAAAAAGGTGAAAATAAATTATCTACTTTAAATTATATCAGGAGGACGGCAATGATAAATTTTCCAGCAGTTAAAATGGCAATAGTGGCGGTAAGTCGTGACTGTTTCCCTATTGAACTCAGTAGAAACAGAAAAGATGCAATAATAAGAGAATGTGTTAATGAAAATATTTCCATTAAAGATATTAAAACTGTTGTAGAAAATGAAAAAGACGTCTTAAATGTTTTAACCGAGTTAAAAGAGGAAAATATTAATACACTGGTGATTTATTTAGGTAATTTTGGTCCTGAAGGTCCAGAAACAATGCTTGCTCAAAAGTTTTCAGGACCTACTATGTTTGTTGCAGCAGCTGAAGAAACTGGAAAGAATTTATATGATGGGCGTGGTGATGCCTACTGTGGCATGTTAAATGCGTCTTACAGTATAGGGCTCAGGAATTTAAATCCATATATTCCCGAATGTCCAGTCGGTACAGCAAAAGAGATAACAAAAATGATTTCAGAATTTGAGAATATTGCCAGGATATTGCTCGGTCTTAAAAGACTGAAGATAATAACTTTTGGCCCCAGACCATATGATTTTCTGGCTTGTAATGCACCTATAAAACCTCTTTTTAATTTAGGAATAGAGATAATGGAAAATTCAGAGTTAGACCTTTTTGATGCTTTCCATAAACATAAAGACGATCCAAGGATACCAGAAATTGCTCAGGAAATGAATCATGAATTGGGACAGGGTAATAGATATCCTGAACTACTTTTTACCCTGGCACAGTATGAACTTACTCTAAAGGATTGGATGGAACAAAATTTAGGTACCTCTGAATTTGTAGCATTTGCCAATAAATGCTGGCCAGCTTTTCAAACTCAATTTGGATTTGTGCCCTGTTATGTTAATTCCAGATTTACCACCAGGGGAATACCTATTTCTTGTGAAACAGACCTATATGGTGCCTTGAGTGAATTTATAATTACCCTTGCTACTAAATTACCACCCACTCTGCTTGATATAAATAATACAGTACCAGAAGATGTTTATGAAGAAAATAAGGATAAAGTAAAAGATTATAAATTAAATGACTTATTTATGGGATTCCATTGTGGTAATACCCCTTCTTGTTATCTTAAAGATGCTGAATTAAAATATCAATTAATAATGCATAGATTACTGGAGAAAGATAAAGAACCAGACATTTCCCGAGGTACTCTGGAAGGAACTATAAGACCGGGAGAAATTACTCTTTTTAGATTACAGGGGACTGCCAGTTGTGAACTAAAAAGTTATATAGCTCAAGGTGAGGTTCTGGATATAAATCCAAAATCTTTTGGTGGCATAGGTGTATTTGCTGTTAAGGAGATGGCAAGATTCTATCGTCATGTTCTTATTGAAAAAAGATTTCCTCATCATACTGGGGTAGCATTTAAACATACTGGCCAGGTTTTGTTTGAAGCTATGAAAATGTTACCAATTGCTGATATTTCTTTTAATCATCCTGAATATCTGCCTTATTCAAAGGAGAATCCCTTTTGCTAAATGACTTTGTATTTTTTACCTGCGACCTATTCCAAATTAGGTTCTGCCTATATAGTAAGGGATGATGGTAAAGATAGCTTTTAGCTTCTCAATATTTATAAAAACTTGTTCAGAGATGTACTAACATGCTGGAAAGAGTAAAAAGGGAAGTTTATGAAGCTTATATAAATGTTTAGGAAAATAAATTGTGGATATGAACCTCAAAAAAAGGAGATAAAAGATGTCAAGCCAGTTTCTGTTGGGAACTGATATTGGTACCCAGGGTACCAAGACAGTAATAGTAAACCCTAATGGTCAGATAATTGCTTCTGCATTTTCAGAATATGATGTAATAAAACCAAAACCTAACTGGGTAGAGCAATGGCCTGAGGTATGGGTAAAAGCAACACTGGAAACCATAAAAAAAACCATAGAGAAATCAAAAGTAAAACCTGGAGAAATTGCTGGAATAGCCTTGAGTGGTCTGTATGGTGGTTCTGGGATACCAGTTGATAAAGAAAGGGTACCAATAAGACCCTGCCTTATCTGGATGGATCGTAGAGCAACCGAGGAAGTGCAATGGGTAAAAGATAATGTGGATAAAGATAAGATATTTAGCATCACTGGTAATTATGTCGATTCTTATTATGGATTTACCAAGATGATGTGGATCAGGAATAATGAGCCAGATAATTGGCGCAGGATATTTCAATTTATTACCCCCAAAGATTATGTTATCTATAAATTAACTGGAGAAAATATTACCGACCTTTCCTCTGCTGGTAATATTGGAGGTATCTTCGATATAAAAAAGAAATGCTGGTCAGAGGAAATGTGTAGTATACTTGGTATCCCTATATCAATGTTACCAGGACAGATTGTAAAATCTGCTGATATTGTTGGTAAAATTACCAAAGAAGTTTCGCAGTTATGTGGTTTACTAGAAGGGACTCCAGTGGTAGCAGGAGGTATAGATGCCCCCGTAGCCTCTTTAAGTGCCGGAGTTTTAGAAGAGAAGAGTCATGTAGCCATGGTGGGTACTTCTATTTGTTGGGGAGTAGTCCATAAAGGACAGCACCTCTCTCCGAAATTAGTAAGTTTTCCTTATGTAGCTTATGATGATGAGATGATATATACATTTGGAGGAGCGGCAACAGCAGGTGGTATCGTAAGATGGTTTAGAGATCAGTTTGGAGAAAGAGAGATGGCCGCGGAAAAAGAATTGCCTATCTCAGCATATCAGCTGATGGATAAAGAAGCTGAAAAGATAACTCCTGGTTCGGATGGACTTCTATTGTTACCCTATTTTATGGGTGAACGTTCCCCTATCTGGGATCCTGATGCTAAAGGTACTATTATTGGTTTAACCTTATACCACTCCAGGATACATCTATATCGGGCAATTCTGGAAGGAGTTGCTTATTCCTTACGTCACAATATTGAAGCTGGTTTAGAAAGTGGATTGGAACTTACTGAGGAAGGTATCATGGTAGGTGGGGCTACTAAATCCCCTTTATGGCTGAAAATATTTTCCGATGTAACCGGCTTTCCCATCAAGACTCTCAAACAGGATGTGGAAGCACCTTATGGAGATGCCTTATTGGCCGGTGTTGGTACCGGAGTCTTAAGCTCTTATCAGAAGATAAAAGATTGGGTACGGTTCAATACTCCAGTATACCCTGATGAGAAGGTAAAAAAAGTTTATGACCAATATTTTATAGAATACCAGAAAGCATATGAGGCTCTAAAAGACATTATGAAGAGATTGGGCAAAATTAAGATGTAATTGAAAAATCTTTTTTACCAAAATTTATGCTCTGGAAAAATGTGCCGAGCTAATTGGCTAACAGTTCAACGAGGTTAAAAGACTCTGCTCTACTTTGCCTAAGTTCGCTTACTTGAGAGGCAAGGCATGAGTTCGTGACAGCGTATCGTGTAGTTGGATAGAGAAGTTCTAGTTGAAGAAAGGATTTTAAAATGGAAAAAACCTTAGTTCTTATTAAACCGGAGGCAATAGAAAGAAGACTGGTGGGTGAAATAATTTCCCGCCTGGAAAGAGTAGGGTTAAAATTAGAAGAGATTAAGTTTTTAAGCACTACCAGGGAAATAGTGGAAAAACATTATCCCGATAACCAGAACTGGCTTAGAAAGGTGGGCAGCAAAACAATTGATACTTATAAGAGATATAATTTAGACCTGAGGCAAGATTTAGGCACCGAAGAGGCCTTAGAAATTGGCCGGATAATCAGAAAATGGCTCATCGAGCATTTGACCTCCAGCCCGATTATTGCCCTTATTTTAAGTGGGAATCATGCCGTGGAAGTAACCAGAAAAATGGTAGGCAGTACCGTGCCTCTTTTTGCAGAATTAGGTACCATAAGAGGTGATTTTTCCGCTGATTCTCCAGATTGTTCTACTCCTGAAAAAAGAGTCTTATATAATTTAGTTCATGCCTCTGAATCAGTTGAAGAAGCACAACGGGAAATTGCTCTCTGGTTTGGCCATAAGAACTAAATAGAATGTGGTCCATAATTTTAAAGGAGTGTAAAAATGATTGATTTAACAATTCATGAAGAACAACTTCAAAGAACCGTTGCCAGAGCTAGAGAGAGAAATATTATTATTCCCACTTTTAAACAGATGAAAAATCCAGAGCTTATTCCTGAGGAAATCAAAGAGAAACTAAAAAAGACCGGTTTATGGGATATCAACTCTTATAATCTATTTCGTATTACCTGGAAGAATCAACCAGTAAAGATGGGTGGACTTTTTGATGGAGTAAACTTCCTGGAATTACCTCGCAAACTAACTGGAGTTAAAGCGCGTATTATCGGATTGGTAGGTAAATGGTTTCCCACTGGAGCTCATAAGGTGGGTGCTACTTTTGGTTGCCTTGTTCCGCGATTGGTAACCGGTCAGTTTGACCCAACTTATCAAAAGGCTGTTTGGCCTTCTACTGGTAATTATTGTCGTGGTGGTGCTTATAATGCTGCACTTCTCTCCTGCCAGTCCATTGCTATTCTACCAGAAGGAATGAGTAGAGAACGTTTTGAATGGTTAGCTCAGGTGGCAGGAGAAGTCATAGCTACTCCAGGAACAGAGAGTAATGTAAAAGAGATATTTGATAAGACCTGGGAGTTGAAAAAGACCAGGGATAATGTGGTTATTTTTAATCAGTTCGAAGAGTTTGGTAATTACCTCTGGCATTATGAGGTTACCGGTCAGGCAATAAAAGAGGTATTGGAACAGGTCATGGATTCCCAAGAACACTTTGCCGGGATAGTATTGACTACTGGTTCTGCAGGGACTCTGGGTTGTGGAGATTATTTGAAAGAGATATTTCCCACCAGTAAGATTGCTGCTGGGGAGGCTTTACAATGCCCAACTCTTCTGGTCAATGGGTATGGTGCCCATCGCATTGAAGGGATAGGAGATAAACATGTGCCCTGGATTCATAATGTAAAAAACACTGATATGGTTATTGCCATTGATGACCGTAATGCTATGGGGCTTATTCGACTGTTTAATGAACCTGCTGGGAAGAGCTATTTAAATAAGATAGGTATTGAGGATAGTATTATTGAACAGTTACCTCTGCTAGGAATTTCCAGTGTGGCTAATCTCATTATGGCTATTAAATTTGCTAAATATTATGAACTTACTGAAAAAGATATTGTCTTTACCGTCTTTACTGATTCTATGGAATTATATGAGTCTAGACTTAAAGAATTAGAAGCAGAGTTTGGTCCTTATAGTATTAATGATGCTGCCATTTGTTATCATGCTAATGTCAAAGCCATTTCTACTGATTCTATGCAGGAATTGACTTATTATGATCGAAAAAGAATTCATAATTTAAAATACTTTACCTGGATAGAACAGCAGGGTAAGAACTTAGAGGAATTAAATGCCCAGTGGTATGATTATGAGCATTATTGGGAAAATATTCGTAATCAGGTTGATAAAATTGATGAACTGATTAATGAATTTAATAAGAAAGTCAGTTCGCTTGACTAAATAAATAATATACTATATTAAATCACGAACTACACAGTAAAAGTTTTTAAATACATCTCTACGACCGATTACTCCCACCAGCTTATTCTGACTGGTTACCGGTAAGGTATGTATGTTTCTATATTTCATTAAGCCGATAATTTCATCCAGATTTCCTTCTGGGCTTACCGTAATAACTTCTGTGGACATGGCAAAACTAACTTTAGGCTGAGAATAATCACTACTATTATTTTTTAATATTTCACCTGTTTTGATCATGTCCATGACCAGAAAAAGGTCATTGGCAGTGATTATACCGATAATTTCATTATCTTCTAAAACTGGGAAACCGCTAATTCTTTTACTTATCATTAGCTCTGCTACATCTGCTAAGGTATCCTCTTTATTTACGGTAATAACCTCTTTGGTCATAATGTCTTTTGCTTTTATCTGTTTTAATCGAGCTGTTAATTCATCTAAGTTTAGGGATTTATAGTTGTTCATTTTTTTACCTCATTTAAAAAAATTTATTATCAATAATTATCAATGAATTATTGAGAATTTATTTAGTTATATTTAGTATTTAGTTTTAATCAGGCAATAACTCCTTGATTTTTCTAATAAAATCACTGATATCATAAGGTTTTGCTACAAACAGGTTAGCGCCCATATCATAGACATTCTTCTCTAAATTGACTTTACTGGTTTGAATGATGACTGGAATGTTGCTAAAATCTTTGTGTTTTTTTATTTCCTGTAATAACTGTATACCATTCATAGTTCCCTGGAGGGTAATAGAAGAGATAATTAAATCAACCCATTTTCTTTTTAAAATCATTATAGCATCGATGCCATTATAGACCACATCGACAATATAATTTTCTGCCTCCAGATTACTCTTTAGTCTTTCTGCATGGATCACATCTCCATCAACGATAAGAACTTGTCTTCTAACCATTTACTTCTCCATTTCTTTTCAAAAGAAAGGTATATTCTTTATTCAGGTTTAAGAGGTATTCTTTATTGCTAATAATGATTTTTTCCTGATATTCTTTCGGTACTGATTGGGCGGCGGTTAAAACAATATTAACCTTATATTTTTCTATTTCTAAGCTATACCAGATATCTTTATATTTTATTTTAAAATGGATAGACTTCCATTTTTTAGGGAGAGCAGGGTTTATGTTTATTATACCATTAATCAGGTTAACACCGGCATATCGCTTCAGGGCAATATTTACAGAACCACCCATTACCCCGGTATGAATACCTTCGGGGGCAGTTCCACCCTGAATGTCATTAATATCGGAGTTCAGCACCTCGCAATACCATTTCCATGATTGTTTAGACTTCCCCAGAATATCTGAGAGATAACAATGTACTACTAAGCTTAGGGTAGAACCATGGGAAGTTCTTTGTACATAATAGTCGTAATTTTTTCGTAAAATTTCTTTATCAAATCGGTATCCTAAACGATGGAAAATTTCCTGAAGCTCTGATAAAGAAAATAAATAGGGCAACATAAGGGTATCAGCCTGTTTGGCAACTTTATAATCATTGGGTGATTTTCCTTCTGCTTTTAAGATACGATCCATTCTCTGGATATTACCATATTTCTTTCTATAAGCCTTCCAGTTCAATTCTTTTAAAGCAAAATAACCATCGAACTGACTTATAATACCATCTTCATTCATAATGATGTTCATCTTTTTGGTAATATCTTCCCAAAGTACTAATTCTTCTTGATTAATTTTTAATTTTTTTAGCAACTCCTCTTTATTTTTTTGAGGAAGAATTGCTGATATCAACTCCAGTGCTCTTCTTAAAGTCCAGACAATCATAATATTGGTATAGGCATTATCTTTAAAACCAGCCTCAGTTGCACCAGGAAGCTTTTCGTGAAATTCGTCCGGGCCCATTAACCCTTTAGTGTGGTATCTTTTATCTTCAGAATCATAGTAAGCTAAACTGCCCCCGAATTGGGCAATGGAAAGGAAAAGTTCAGCTCCATACTTAGATAGAAAATCAAAATCTTGGGCTATTTTCCAGTGTTCCCATATACTGTAAGCTATAGCAAAGGAAATATGTCTTTGGTTTCTACTATAATCAGGTCCCCATTTACCAGATTTAGGGTTAAGATGAATTAGTTGTGTTTCCTCTTCCCCGGTTGAACCACTTTGCCAGGGGAACATAGCCCCCCTATAACCGTTTTCACTGGCATACCTTCTAGCCTGTTCTAACCGTCGATAGCGATAGAGCAGGGTAGATTGGGTAATCTCTGGTAAACGAAAGTCATACATGGGTAAGATAAATATTTCATCCCAGAAGACATGCCCTCGATAGGCCTCTCCAGATAATCCTCTGGCCGGAATACCTACATCCAATTTAGTATTATGGGGAGAGGCAGTTTGTAAGAGATGAAATATATGCAGTCTTAAGGCTTTTTGGGAAAAGGAATCTCCTTCTGTTACCATATCAAACATATTCCACAGATAAGACCAAGCTTCTTTATGTGAGGTGAGCAGTAATGAAAATT
The DNA here is from genome assembly GCA_002452835.1 of Candidatus Atribacteria bacterium UBA6794. Classification (GTDB taxonomy): domain Bacteria; phylum Atribacterota; class Phoenicimicrobiia; order Phoenicimicrobiales; family Stramentimicrobiaceae; genus Oleihabitans. The sequence continues at coordinate 36,447 of DKFO01000005.1, forward strand.
TAGGAGAAGGTGGTCTTTGAACTTCTACAATAGCACTGTTTAGAGGAGCTTCGGTATCATTATCCCGTGAGGTATAAATAGAGACAATTTTTTCCACAGTATATCTCTCTTTTTTTCTGACCTGAATCTTAAAATCCTGAAAGATAGCTTTTTCTTCTTGTTGAGTAGCAGTGGAAATCAAATTTACCCTTTGACCGTTATTGTTGATATATAGCAAGGAGGCCAGAGCAATAGTTATATGTGATTGATTGGTCAGCACAGATAAATAGCTACCATTATCGGAAAAATTGCCAACTTTTCCTGCTGTTAGATGTAAGGAGTTTAAGTCCCGGTATCTTTCTACTCCCTTATTTTCAACATTACCATCTAAACCAGAGCGGATGGTAATTTCACCATCATAGTTTTCTGGGATAAGAGAGTACTCCTGAGCCACCAGATGCCTGTTACCCATATGCACTAAGCGCCGGGTTTGTACCGTAGTTATTTTACCGGAATTTTCTTTAATGCTATAATTTCTAATTAATATCGCATCTTTTAGGTCTAATTTTTGATAATAGGAGATAATATTATCAACAGTGGGCATGATCCATCTCTGGTTATCTGCAGTTTTAAAGGTCAGAGGTAGCCAGTTAGGACAATTCACTAAATCTTCATTGGTGATAGTTTTACCGGCGATATTACTTTCTAATTTATTATAAACTCCTGCCAGGTAGGTTCCAGGATAATGAATCCGGGAAGCAGAGGATTCTGTTATAGCACCTCTGGTACCCAGATAACCATTTCCTAAAGTACACAAAGCCTCTCTCAGTTTTTCCTGGCCGGGCTCAAAGTTAAAATATTCTAAGGACCAGGGAGATGAGTTATTATTATTTTTTAAATGGTTATTTATTAGTAATTGTAATAACCTGTTCAAAGAATTTTTTTACCTCTTCCGGTGATGTAAGTCGAAAATCAGCAGAGGATGGTTTTTCTGGGTCATCTGTTACTAAAATGGCAGTACCTCTGGTTATAACAGTTCGAAAAGCATACTCATCGGTAGTATCATCTCCAATATAAAATACTGAGGAATCACTCCAGGTTATGCCAAGGGCATTCATTATCCACCTTACCGCTTTCCCTTTATCCCAATCAATATTGGGAAGAATTTCCAAGACTTTTTTACCTTCTAATATTCTTAACTCATCATTTTTTTGTATTATATCATTTACTGTTTTTTTAATATATTGTAAATCTATCGCGCTTTTTACTTTACGATAATGAACTGCTACGCTAAATCTTTTCTCTTCAATCAGAGCTCCTGCTATATTTTGTAGTCTTTCTTTTAATTGGTTAGTGATACTGGAAATAAGGGGGATAGTTTTTTTGGCTTCCGGTTGAATCATGCTGAAGCCAGCCGGTCCCTCAATATCAAATCCATGACTACCGGCATAAAATATACCCTTAATACCAACCAGATTCTGGACATCCTCTCTCATCCTGCCACTAACGATTGCCACAGTATGGATTTTGGCTAATGTTTCTACTGTTTTTTTCATATCAGAAGAAATAATGGCCAATTCAGGACTTTCTACAATGGGTGTTAAAGTTCCATCATAATCTAAAAAGAAAGTCATCTTTTGCTTATTAGTAGTAATTACTGCTTTACCGGTACGCTGGTAATAAGGATTAATAAAAATATTTTTTCCTTCGCTAAGTTCCTGAGATAGGATAGCAGGGGCCTGCTTTAGATTATCAAAGCACAAAAAGAAAGGCTTTGGTTTCCGATAAAACCAGTTATTTATTATGTCAATGCTGATTTCGGATAAATCAGGCACTACCAAATCAGCTCCCTGTTTTGCCAGCTCCTTTTCATTATTTTCCCTGGCAACTCCCAGTACCAGACCAAATCCTCCATTTCTACCTGCTTCTACTCCGGAAGTAGCATCTTCAACCACTACTGAGTTTTCCGGGAGGGTTCCCAAATTTTTTGCTGCAGTTACAAATATATCACCTTCTGGTTTACCCTTAAGCTTAAGTTTAGCAGAAACAATTCCATCTACCATGGTATCAAATAGGCCTTCCAGGTTTACCGATTTTAAAATGGCCTGGCAATTCTTAGAAGAGGAAGCCACTCCAATCTTAATTCCACTTTTTTTTAAATCTTTAATAAGACTGATAGTTGAAGCAAAAACCTCTGCCCCTTCTTCCTTCAATAATTTAGCGAATAATTGATTCTTTTTGTTACCTATCCCGCAAATTGTTTCTTTATCTGGAGAATCAGAGGGATCTCCATAGGGGAGGTGAATATTACGTGATTCCAAGAAGTTTTGCACTCCCTGATAGCGCGGTTTGCCATCCACATAAGTCAGGTAATCCTTGGGCAAGGAGAATTCTTGGAAGGGCTCTTTATCCCTTTTTTCTCTTAATTTAAGATATTCATCAAAAACTTTTTTCCAGGCGTGAGCATGCACAGTAGCAGTTTTAGTTATTACACCATCTAAGTCAAAAATTACGGATTGAAAAGCAAGCTCTTTTTCCATTAATTACCTCTTTTCCCCGTGCTTGAAATAAGGCGTAGTAAAATTTAAAATTACTGTTTAATTCTTTCTGATAATAAGTTTACCTATTATAACTGATATGTCAAATGTTTCCGGGTGAGCTTGCAAAATTATTTATAATATGGCATATTATTTTAATAACTATAAAAAAAATCAATGAGATTACCACTTGAGGTTAAAAAAGTGTCGTTAATCTAATCAGTTAGAAAAAGATGAAAGAGATGGTAGATGTTTATGTTTAGAGTAAAAGAAAAAAAAGTCATTAATAATTTAGGTATTAATGTAAAAATGTTAACAATTATTAAATTTTTCTTATTTTTGCTGATTAGTATGATTGTATTAATTGCTTCCTCTTTTTCTACTTGTGCTAATATGCCGAAAGTAAAACTTGGTAATGAAGTTTTATTGGAAAATTGTCTTCAGCTAATTGAAGGTAAAAAAGTAGGACTCATCACCAATCATACCGGAGTAGACAGCCGAGGGGTAAGTCTTATTGACAACCTCCTTGCTACCGGTAGAGTAAAACTGATAGCCCTTTATGCCCCAGAGCATGGGCTTGATGGAAAAGCTCGTGCTGGCGCTCAGCTAGGTTGCTACATACATCCCCATTATGATATTCCAGTCTATAGTCTTTACGGAAGCACCAGAATGCCTACCCAGGAAATGTTATTAATGATAGAGGTATTGCTTTTTGATATTCAGGATATCGGAGCTCGTACTTACACTTATATGTCTACTCTGCAATATTGTATGGTAGCTGCAGAGAAATATAATAAACCAATTATAGTGCTGGATAGACCGAATCCCTTAGGTGGTGTGATTGTAGAGGGCCCGGTGGTAGAAGATGGTTTTAAGTCATTTGTGGGAGTAGATAATCTGCCTATGGCTCATGGTATGACGGCAGGAGAATTAGCTCAATTTTATAATCGTAATATCGGAGCTGATTTGACCGTTATTCCTATGGAAGGATATCATAGGGCTATGTCTTTTGCTGATACCGGACTTCCTTTTGTGCCTACTTCACCCAATATTCCTGATCTTGATTCAGTTTATGGCTATCTGGCAACCGGATTGGGTGAAGGAACCGGTGTTTTTCAAAGAGACCAATTCCGATGGATTGGTGGTAATGGTCTGGATTCATACCAGTATGCTGAACTTCTAAATAAGGCAGGATTACCTGGTGTATGGTACATACCGGAAGACCGTGCTGAAGCAGGAGGAGTTCGCTTAGCAATTTACGATTATTATACCTTTAACCCTGCTAAGAGTGGTATCTATGCCCTGGCTTATGCCTTTATGTTGGGTAATTTTCAAGTCCCTAAGAGTACACCTGGCAATATAGTTATGTTTGACAAAATTATGGGTACTGATAAGATTGGTCGTTATCTGGAAGAAAAGGCTACTCCTCAACAGATTGTTGCTTATTACACACCTGAGTTAGAAAAATTTAAAGAGATGCGGAAACAGTATCTCATCCCCGCCTACCAACCACCAAACTATTAAAGATGGTTTGTAAAATAGAATATTTAATGATAAGAAAAAACATTTTCATTGCTTTCCAATATCATCCATTAGCTAAAACTAATATCAATCTACCAATCTACAATTACAGGTAAAGTCTGGTGAGTTCTTTTGTTAAATAGGAGAAGGCCTCCTCAACAGTATCACAAAATTTCAGCAAATTAAGATCGGACTTGCTAATAGTACCGTATTTTAGCATTACTTCAAAATTAATAACCTGATTCCAGTATTCTGAGCCATAGATAATAATAGGTAATTGCTTTTCTAATTTTTTGGTCTGCAGCAGAGTTAACACCTCAAATAATTCATCAAGGGTACCAAAGCCACCAGGGAAAATCACTAATCCTTTGGCCAAATAAACAAACCAGTATTTTCGCATAAAAAAATAGTGAAATTCAAAATTAAGTTCAGGAGTTATATATTGATTGGGATATTGTTCCATCGGGATACTAATGTTAAGACCGATTGATTTTCCCCCAGCCTCTTTAGCGCCCCTATTAGCTGCTTCCATTATTCCCAATCCTCCGCCTGAGCAGACGATAAAACGAGAATTTGAATTGAGAGATTTAGACCAACTGGTCAGGCGTTTGGCCAGTTCAATGGCGTCCTGATAGTATCTGGAAAGAAATACTTGATTTTTGGCAACTTCTAATTCTTCCTCTAATTGTTTTTTATCCTGACAGTCACCTGAGGCCATCCTTTCTTTTATTTGCTCCAGGTATCTTCTGGCTTCAGAAGGTGGTTTGGTGCGTGCTGAACCGAAAAAGACAATAGTATCATTAATTTTATACTTCTGAAAACGCTGCATGGGTTCTAATAATTCTGCTAAGATGCGAATAACTCTGGCGTCTCTGCTATTGATAAAATCTAAATTTTTATAGGCTTTTTCTGCTTTTGACAATTTTTTATTCATAGAATTTAACTATGCTTTCTATAATATATTTAAGGGGAATTCTTACCCTCTTTAGAGGGGTGTCCCGCAGGGACAGGGTGTTTCCCTTGAAATCCTCTGAATTAACTTTCGACTAGCAACTGTATTTAAACGATATACGTTATACGTAATACGATATACTATATTCACCCTCACCTTACCTCTCCCTTCTAAGGGAGAGGAATATGGTATTAGAATATTATATTCTTTAAATTAAGGATAAAGATTTTTAAGAATTAGGAATTGTTAAAATCCTATACCTTAAAATATTATTTGTCAAGAAATGGATTATCTTCCATTATTTTTCTGTTAAAATTATGCTGTAGATTAGAAAACTGAGCGTCTGCTGAAAATCTGCTTGATTAAACATGAAACGTATATTATAATAAAAAACAATTAAGAAATAAAATTTAAGCAGCTAACATACTCCGAGCTATTACACCTAATACAAAAGTGATGGTGGATAGCCGACAGGGAATAAGTGGAAACATTTATTCCTCCCATGTTTGGAAAGGAGGTTGATATAAGGGAAATATATTAACCAACACCAGACACAGTGTTGGTTTTTTATTAATTTTAGGTCATTATATTAACTAATTCAGAAAGGAAATAGATTTTATGAATAAATATTTTTTAAACAAGATAATTTTGGCTTTAGCAATTGTAGCAATATTTACTGGGTTGGTTTTTGCTGCACCAGTAAATTTAAAACTAGCTACCACAACCAGTACTGAAAATTCAGGATTGTTGGGAGTTTTGTTGCCTGCTTTTGAGGAAAGATATAATATTAAGGTTGATGTTATTGCAGTTGGTACTGGTGCTGCTATTCAATTAGGTGAAAATGGAGATGTGGATGTCGTTCTGGTTCATGCCAGAGCAGCGGAAGATAAGATGGTAGAAGAAGGTTATGGTGTGAATCGTAGAGATGTTATGCATAATGATTTTATTATTGTAGGACCACCGGATGACCCGGCAGGTATAAAAGGTGAAAAAGACGCTGCTTTAGCCCTTACTAAAATAGCTAATTCAGAAAAGCAGGTGTTTTTTGTTTCTCGTGGTGATAAATCTGGAACTCATATAAAGGAATTAGAATTATGGCAAAGTGCTGGTATTGAACCGCAAGGTGAGTGGTATCTGGAAATTGGACAGGGGATGGAAGCAGCCTTATTGGTTGCTGACGAGAGACAGGGGTATGTGCTTACCGATCGAGGAACTTATTTAGCTACCAAAGACAAAATAGAGTTAGTAATTCTTTCTGAAGGCGACCCCCGACTTTTTAATCCCTACGGTATTATTGCAGTTAACCCCGCTGTACATCCCCATGTTAAATATATGGAGGCCATGCAGCTCATTGCCTGGATGACCTCCCTAGAAGGGCAGAAGATAATTGGAGAATATAAACAACATGGAGAAGTACTATTTTTCCCTGATGCTATTCCTTTGAGTAAATAATCAAATAACTTCTTCACTACAGATGGCACCCAATTTTATGGGGGTGCCATCTGGGTTATGGTCTCAAAGATATTTTCTCCTAATTGCTAAAGTGGTAAGATATAATTAATATTTGAGGTAATATTTTGAGTTTTCTCCTGGAAGGACTGCAAACAGCCTTTAGTCTAATTTTCTCTTTAGATAGAGAAGTTTTTCGAATTGTATTATTCTCCTTAAGAGTATCATCAACTGCTATTATTTTAGCTGCCTTATTAGGTATACCGCTGGGATTTTTAATTGCTGTGAAAAATTTTCGAGGGAAAAAATTCGTACTTGTTTTAGTAAACAACGCCTTAGCCTTACCTACGGTTGTAGTAGGGTTGCTGGTCTATTCTTTTATTTCTCGGGTAGGTCCATTAGGTTATTTTGGACTACTATACACTCCCACTGCCGTAATTATTGGTCAATTTTTATTAGCTACTCCAATTATTATAGCTTTAACCCATTCTGCTATACAAGGTATTGATACCAAAGTAAGAAGTACTGCCTTAACTCTGGGCGCAACCGAAATACAGGCTGCCTGGACGGTAATTAAAGAAGCCCGTTTTGCAGTTATATCCGCGGTAATTGCCGGATTTGGCAGAATCATTGCCGAGGTAGGAGCTGCTATGATGTTAGGTGGAAATATTAAAGGCTCTACCAGGACGATGACTACTGCGATTTCCTTAGAAACTTCCAAAGGAGAGTTTGGTTTTGGTATAGCTCTGGGAATTATTTTATTGTTAATTTCTTTGAGTATCAATGCCTTATTAAGTTATCTTCAAAGCAAAAAGGTATAAACTAACATGAATAATTTTAATTTACTCCAGGTCAGAAATCTGCAAAAAATTTATAACCACCATGTTGTGTTAGACATCCGTACTTTGAGCTTTGCACAAGGTAAAGTTTATGCCATTGTAGGTCCGAATGGTTCTGGAAAAACAACCCTGCTCAATATTTTAAATTTACTTGATAAACCGGATGAAGGTCAAATATTTTTTAAAGGAAAAGATCTAAGACAATTTTCTAATAAAGATATGCTGAGAATTAAAAGACAGATAACACTGGTCCATCAAAAACCGTTTTTATTTCATACTACTGTGTATAACAATATAGCCTATGGATTAAGAATAAGGGGTCTAACTGACCGTGAGCAGGAGAAAAGAGTAAAGAAAGCTTTACAGATGGTTGGTCTTTCGGGATTTGAGAAGAGAGATGCTTATCAACTATCGGGAGGAGAAGCCCAACGAGTAGTTATTGCCCGGGCTTTAGCTATAGAGCCAGAAATACTTTTTCTGGATGAACCCACCGCCAATATTGATAATAGATATATTAATGTTATCGAAAGAATTATCAAAAAAATTAATCAAGAATTGAATACCACCGTAATTTTCACTACTCATGACCTTTCTCAGGCTTATCGCCTAGCTGATGAGATAGTATCATTATTAGAAGGAAGGATTGTTCCTCATGTACCTGAAAATATTTTTAGAGGGGAAATAATTCAGGAGAATGGATTACAATGGTGTAAAGTTACCGATGATATTCGATTTTCAGTAGTAAGTAAAAAGAAAGGTTTGGCTTATATTTATATCGACCCCAGAGATATTATTTTATCCTATGAACAATTTTCATCAAGTGCCAGAAATACGTTTGTTGGGAAAATTATTAAAATTTCAGAACAGAATCATCTTATTAGATTAGTAGTAGATATTGGTGTAGAATTAATTATCGTCATTACTTATGAATCATTTCAAGAATTGCATCTTAATATAGGAAGTAAAGTATACACTACCTTTAAAGCCTCTGCGGTAAGAATTTACTAATAATTAGAAGTCCTTCTTATGTTATGTTAATTTAGAATTCTTCTCTAAAATAAGAAACAATATAATCTAAATGCCTTCACCTTCATCCTCTCCCTTTAAGGGCGAGGGTGAAAGATAGGTGGAAAGCAATATTTTGAAAAATAATGTTTTTTGTTATGAGGTGTGGTATACTTATTTTGGAATTGAGTTTTTACCTTATCCTAAAAAAACTTTTTAAAATAGTAAATCTATTTTATAGTAAAGGCCAGGTTTTAGTGGAGTGGTTCTCAAGGGGCACACCCCGTCCCTGCGGGACACCCCTCTTGAGAGGGGAAATTTTCCCTTGCCTATCTTGTTTGCAAAAAAGATAGAATTTCTTTGTAAAGTAATTTTTCTTTATTTTTTAACTAACATTTAAACTATATACTCAATACTCGATACTGAATACTGATAATTGAGGGGTCTCAGGGGGCGAAGCTCCCTGAATATCTTGTTACACCATCTCTCTAATCCTCTCTCTTCAAGGGAGAGGAGAAGAAGAGGAAGTGAGGTATTTTTCTTTATTTCTTAACTGTATTTTACTATATACTCAATACTCGATACTGAATACTGATAATTGAGGGGTCTCAGGGGGCGAAGCTCCCTGAATATCGTGTATGGATCAGAGAATTTTACAGCAAAATGAAATTCCATAATAGGAGGTGATAAAATAAGGGCCATAATATAGAAAATAAAAAATAATTTGAATAGGTATATCTTTTAAAAAAATATAATAAATAGAAAAGGAGACAAGAAATGAAAAAAACATTAGTTCTTTTATTTTTAGCCTTGTTGATTACTTCTATAGGAGGGATAGCTCTTGCTCAGGAGGTAGTAAAATTTGGCATTGCTGAGCCTATGACTGGTGCCATGGCAGTTGGTGGTGAGCTTTGTTGGCGAGGTTACGAGCTTGCTCATGAACAGAAACCTACCGTATTAGGGAAAAAAATTGAATTGGTTCTAGTTGATAATAAAAGTGATAAGGTGGAAGCAGCCAATGCAGTTTCCAGACTGATTGAGAGGGATAAGGTAGTGGCAGTTTTTGTTAGTTATGGCAGTGGTATGGCAATTCCGGGTGGTGAAGTTGCCAATAAAGCTGGTATCCCAATGATTTCCGGTACTGCCACCAATCCATTAGTCACTCAGGGAAAAGATTATGTTTTTCGTGCTTGCTTTATTGATCCTTTCCAGGGCCAGGTGATGGCTCGTTTTACTTATGAAAACCTGGGAATTAAAAAAGCAGCCCTTTTAGTGGACATTGCTCAGGATTATTCGGTAGGATTGGCTAATTTCTACAAAAAGACCTTTGAAGAACTTGGTGGAGAGATTGTAAGTGATACCAAGTACAATACTGGTGACCAGGATTTTAGTGCCCAATTAAGTCAGATTATCGCCTCTGGCGCAGAAGCCCTTTTCTTTCCTGGTTATTTTGGAGATGTGGCTTTAATTGCTATTCAAGGGAGAGAGCTGGGATACACCGGTCAGTATTTAGGTGGTGATACCTTGCATAACCCGGTTCTGATAGAACTGGCCAAGGAAGCAGCTGAAGGTTTAATTGCCAGTACCTTCTTTGCTGAAGATCAGCCTGCTACACCTGAATCAGAAAAATATGCTAAACTTTTCCGAGAAAAGTATAATTTAGCTCCAGATGCAGTATCGATTCTCTGTTATGATTCCTACAATTTAATGATTGATGCCATTGAGAGAGCAGGCTCATTTGATCCAGTAGCTATCAGGGATGCCTTAGCTGCTACCAAAGATTTCCAGGGTGCTGGTGGTTCTATTACCATTGATGAAAATGGAGATGCCATCAAACCGGCTGTTTTGGTCAAAGTGGTAAATGGAGAATATAAATACGAAACTACTGTTTATCCTTAAATATAGTGATAAATGATTAGTTAATATTACAGGCAGAAGAAACAGGTTTACCTCCTGTTTCTTCTGCCTGTGTAGTGTATGGATTTATAGATTAAGGGAGAAGAATAATAGTAGCAGAGTTTTTTTTAAAATTCCGATACTAGTAACATAATCTTTTTTTAAATGAGGAGACTATTATGTCACTAAGTTTACTCTTGCAGAATATTGCTAATGGTCTATCGTTGGGGAGTTTGTATGCTTTAATTGCCATTGGCTATACTATGGTTTATGGTATTTTAAGGTTAATAAACTTTGCCCATGGGGAAATCTTTATGCTGGCACCTTATTTTCTTTATTTTGGATTTTTAATCTTTCACTTACCCTGGTGGGTATCTGTAGTAATTGCTATTGCCTTAACTTCCCTGACTGGCATGTTAACTGAAAAGATTGCTTATAGACCTTTGCGTGATGCCCCCAGAGTATCAGTTTTAATTTCAGCTATTGGGGTATCGTTTTTTTTACAAAATTTAGCAATTGTCGTTTTTTCAGGAATTCCTAAATCAGTTCATCGTCCCAAATTTTTTACCAAAATTTTCCAATTGGGCGATATTCGTATCCAGTCTACTCTTTTTGCCTCCATTGGTATATCTATTATAGTTTTATCTTTACTCATCTATATTGTGTACCGAACCAAGACTGGTCTGGCTATGAGGGCTATATCAACAGATATTGAGACCTCCAGACTGATGGGTATTGAGGTTAATAAGGCAATATCAGTAACTTTTATTATTGGTTCTGCCCTGGCAGCGGTGGGTGGTATTTTATGGAGTCAAAGGTTCCCCCAATTATTTCCTACTATGGGAATGATACCTGGCTTAAAAGCTTTCATTGCTGCGGTGGTTGGAGGAATTGGAAGTATACCAGGAGCTATGTTTGGTGGTTTTATATTAGGTATGTCCGAAATATTATTTGTTACTTTTTTCCCCGGCTCTTCAGGCTATAGAGATGCTTTTGTCTTTCTAATTCTGATCTTAATTCTGCTTTTTAAGCCTGATGGTATTTTAGGTAAAAAGGTCCAGGAGAAGGTGTAGCATGATGAAAAGACAAAATGCAAAAGTATTTACCATATTAGCTTTAATAGTACTGTCTATATTAGTTTATCTTGCCCAAAATAAATTAGATCCTTACCAGATAAGAATTCTCAATCTTGGGGCAATTTATGTTACCTTAGGGGTAAGTTTAAATTTAATATATGGGTTTACCGGTCAATTTTCCCTGGGTCATGCTGGGTTTATGGCCATTGGTGCTTATGTAACTGCTCTATTGGTGCTACCGCCTTACTATAAGGAAATGATTTTTATCCTGGAACCTTTAGCCTGGCCCTTCACCGTAATTCATGCTCCTTTTCTAATTGCTCTATTATGTAGTGGATTAATGGCAGCTCTTGCTGCCTTTTTAATTGGTTTACCAGTATTAAGATTAAAGGGAGATTATTTAGGAATAGCTACTTTAGGTTTTGCCGAAATAATTAGAGTAATTGCTAATAATCTTCCTCACATTACCAATGGAGCATTGGGGATTAAAGGAATTCCGGAATTTACCAATCTTTGGTGGACAGTAGGGGTGGCAGTGGTTACCATTTACATTATTAAAGGATTAGTTCATAGTAGTTATGGCAGGGCGTTAATGGCCATTAGGGAAAATGAAATTGCTGCTGAGGTTATTGGCATAAATCTAACTTATCATAAAGTAATGTCCTTTACTATTAGTGCTTTTTTTGCTGGAGTAGCCGGTGGTTTATTTGCTTGTTTGTTAACTACTATAGATCCTAAGGCATTTATGTTTATAATGACCTATAATATACTGATAGTACTAGTACTTGGTGGTTTAGGCAGTATTACGGGAACAGTAATTGCAGCCTTTCTCTATAATTTCTTACTGGAATATCTGCGTCCTATAGAGGCTGGTTTTCAGATAGGACCAATTGTTTTTCCTGCTATACCTGGCTTGAGGATGGTTACTTTCTCAGTGGTACTTTTAGTTCTTATTATTTATAAACAAAGTGGGCTAATGGGTGGTTTTGAATTTTCCTGGCAAGCTTTTTTTCAATTTGTTAATAAATTATTTACCAAGAAAAAACCCACGGAAGGAAGTACCTCATGAGAGAAATATTAAATATAGATAACATCACTATAAAGTTTGGAGGTTTAACAGCGGTAAAGAATTTTATATTGAAAGTTTTTCCTGGAGAACTTATTGGTATAATTGGTCCTAATGGTGCTGGAAAGACAACTATATTTAATATGATTACTGGAATATATAAACCAACGGTAAATAAGATTTATTTTCAAGATACAGATATTACCGGTATGAAACCTGACAAAATTGCTAAAATTGGTATTGCCAGAACTTTTCAAAATGTGAGGCTAATGGAGAATTTGACAGTAATTGATAATGTGATGATAGGATTTCATCTTCATTTGCAATCAAACCTGCTTTCTGCTATTTTTAAATTTCCAGGTTATGCTCGGGAAGAAGAGAATATCTACCAAAAATCGATAGAATTACTGGAGAAAGTGGATTTGGAGGAATATAAATTAGAAAAAGCAGGCAGCCTTCCCTATGGTCAGCAGAGGAAATTGGAGATAGTGAGGGCTTTAGCCACTCGTCCAAAACTATTACTCTTAGATGAACCAGCAGCCGGAATGAACCCCCAGGAAACCAAAGAACTAATGCGTTTTATTCAAGAAATTAGGGAAGATTTTAATTTAACTATTTTATTAATAGAACATGATATGAGAGTAGTGATGGGAATATGTGAGAGAATACTGGTATTAAATTATGGTGAGACAATTGCCGAGGGAAATCCAGAAGAAATTCAGCATAATCCGGAAGTAATCAAAGCCTATTTGGGGGTGGAAGCTACTTATGCTTAAGGTAGAAAATTTAAATGTTTTTTATGGTGGAATACATGCCTTAAAAGGTATCACCTTTGAAGTGCCTCAAGCCAAGATTACTACTCTAATTGGAGCTAATGGTGCTGGCAAGAGTACCACTTTAAGAGCTATATGTTCCTTAGTTAAAACTAAAACTGGGAAAATAATTTTTAAAGAAAAAGATATCACCAGCTTCTCTACTGATCAGGTTGTTAAAATGGGAGTAGCTATGATTCCTGAGGGGAGAAAAATATTTCCCAATCTTACTGTCCAGGAAAATTTAGACTTGGGAGCCTTCACTCGGCAAGATAAAGAAGGAATTGCTAAAGACCTGAATTGGGTTTATGAATTGTTTCCTCGATTAAAAGAAAGACTCTGGCAAAAGGGTGGAACTCTTTCAGGTGGTGAACAACAGATGCTGGCAGTGGCTCGAGGATTGATGTCTCGACCCAAGCTTTTAATGTTAGATGAGCCTTCTTTGGGTCTAGCACCACTTTTAGTCCAGGAAATAATAGAGATAATCCAAAAAATTAGTCAAGAAGGAATAACCATACTTTTAGTGGAACAGAATGCCTTCGCTGCTTTAAAGATATCTGACTATGCCTATGTATTAGAGACAGGTCGTTTGGTGTTAAAGGGAAGTGGAGAGGAACTATTAAAAGAAGAAAAAGTTAAAAAGGCTTATTTGGGAGAATAAAGGGATGACTCTTTTGACGTTGTCTGATATTGATAACAAAATTATAAATAAAAAAGATCAACAGCCCTTTATGACTTTTTTTTGTTCTTATACACCTGAGGAAATAATTATGGCCTCCGGTTTTCAACCTAAGAGGGTGATCCCTTTGGGTTCAGACCCTTCCTTAGCTAACTCTTTTCTTGATAGTAATTTTTGTCCGTATGTGCGCAGTATTTTAACCTGGGCTATGAATCTAAAGCAAGATAAGGCAATGTTGCCAACTGTGCTGGTGAATTCCTGTGATGGTATGCGCCGCCTGTATGATGTGTGGAATTATTATCTTAAAAATTCCTTTGTCTACTTTCTGGATTTGCCCAGAAAGCAAGAGCCAGCTAGTAAAGAACAATTTAAATTATCTTTATATCGATTAAAAGAAAGTTTAGAAGAATTTACTGGTAAAAAAATAACTGAGGAAAAATTAGACATGGCTATTCAGCAAAATAACGAATTCCGAACTCTACTTGAAAAATTAGACCAATTGAGACAAAATCAGACTATTGACCTCTCTTCTTATGATTTTTTAAAATTGATACCGGAAGGAATACAGTCTTCTAAAAGAGATTATAATCACTATTTAGATAATTATATTGTTGAACTTTTAAAAAAGGCAACTGAGCGAGACCAAAGAAGGAAGAAGGCAAAATTACCTCATCTACTGTTAACCGGTACTGTTTTAGATAATTTAGAGCTGATTAAGACTATTGAGGAGTATGGTGGTTTTATTGATATAGCTGATCATTGTAATGGATGGCGTTATTATGTGAATAAAATTGATGAGCAGGAGCCAGATAAGATGGAGGCTATAGCAAAATTTTATTTGGAGAAGACAGCCTGTCCCAGAATGCTGGCCAGTGAAGAGAGAGAAGAAAGACTTTTAGAAATCATAAGAGCCAGAAATATTGATGGGGTAATATTTTATAACCAAAAATTTTGTGATCCATCCCTATTTCAAATTCCTTTATTAAGGGAAAAAATAAAATTAATGGGGATTCCTTCTTTATTTTTGGAAGGAGATTTTAGTTTAGATATTAGTGGACAGGTCAAAACAAGAATACAGGCTTTTCTGGAGGCCATAGAATTTGGATAATAGTAATAATGATGATTTAAAAGATAAGATCATTTCCTTGCTTGCTCAATATCCTTTTACTTATTCACTTTTTCAAAACTTTGGTAATTTTTATTTTAGAAAATCAGATCGAAGTTTCCTGTTCTGGTTGCAATTTTTTACTCAACAGCTGGAAAATGCCTACCAAAGAAAAAAACCAGTAGTGTGGACTAATATATTTACCCCTTCTGAATTACTTTATGCCCTGGATGTTATCCCTATCTATCCGGAAATGATTTCTGCTTCAGTGGCTTCTATTGGTCTGGCAAATTATTTTATTGAGAAGGCTGAATCAAACTTTTATTTACCCGATTTGTGTTCTTTTTATCGGGTGGCCAGTGGAATGTATTTAAGAAATTGTCTTCCCAAACCTGATCTGGTAATTTCTACTTCCCTATTATGTGATGGTTCGGTCAGATTTTTTCAAAATGTCAGTCGTTATTATCATTGTGATTATTTCTTAATCGATCCTTCCTATGAAGAGAATGAAAAGAGTTTGATTTATCTAACAAGGGAATTAGAAAGTTTGGGAAAATGGGTGAGCGAAAGAACAGACCGGGAATTTTCTCTAAATACATTTCGAAATTGCTTAGCCTTAGCTAATGAAAGCAGGTTAATAATTCAAAAAATTAACCAATTAAGAGAGAACTCCCCAGCTCCTTTATCAGGTTGGAATGCCTTAGCTTACCAATTGTATATGTATTTTTCCTCTTTAGGTTCTGAGGCGGGATTAGAATTTTATGAAATATTATCTCAGGAAGTAGAAAAACATGTTGCTCAAGGGGAAGGGGTTATTAACCAGGAAAAGGCTCGAGTGCTCTGGCTTCATCAGTTGAGACCTTATTATCCCAATATTATCTGGCAAACCCTGTTAGATTATGACACGGTTATTGCTTTTGAAGAAATAAGTCAGGTCTGGTGGCCAGAATATAATCTGGCAGAACCTTTTTTAGGCCTGGCAAAAAAGATACTTACCAATCCTGGAGCAGGGCCGATAAACCGTCGCATTTCCTCTATTTTGAACTTAATAGAGAAATATCATATTGATGGAGCTATTCATTTTAATCAAAGGGGATGTCGTCAGAGTTGTGGGGGTGCTCCTCTGATTAAAGAATTTTTGAAAATGAAAAAAATACCCATGCTTATTCTTGATGGAGATGGTATTGATGCTCGTAATTATTCAGAGGGACAAACCAGAACAAGATTAGAAGCTTTTTTGGAGATAATAAGTCAAAAAAATTAACCTTAATTTAAATAATATAATATACTAGGACCATATCCCTCTCCCTTAGAAGGGAGAGGTAAGGTGAGGGTGAATATGGTATACCGTATTATGTATAACGTATANNTCTGGCATTTAGTTTGCCTATTGCTCATTACTTATTACTGGTTACTTATTACTGAATTGGCTCCTCGCAATGACAAAAATCGTATATCGTATTACGTATAACGTATGTCGAATTTTATGTTATATCTATGGTCTAATGAAACTGAATACAGTTATGCTCATCATCATATTCCTCTCCCTTAGAAGGGAGAGGTAAGGTGAGGGTGAATATAGTATATCGTATTANNTATATCGTTAAAATTAGTCGTTAGTCGGAATGTAATTCAGGGGGTCTCAAGGGGAACACCCCGTCCCTTCAGGATGCCCCTCTTAAGAGGGGAAGGATTCCCCTTGAATAAAAATAATAGAGGAATAAATAAAATGGTAGTAGCTGGTATAGATGTAGGTGCGGTAACAACTAAAATAGTAGTAATGAATGAACAGCAAATAGAAGGTTCTATTGTGGCCAAAAGTGGTGTGAACATTGAAAAGACCGTAAGAAATTATTTTGAGGAAGTATTAAAGAATGCTGGTTATCAGCTAAAAGAGGTCAGTAAGATTGTCTCAACAGGTTATGGCAGAGAAAGTGTTCCCTTTGCCCATAAAAGTGTTACCGAGATTACCTGTCATGCTAAAGGTGCTCATTGGTTAAATCCTTCCGTACGTACTGTAATTGATATTGGGGGGCAGGATAGTAAAGTTATTTCCATTTCAGAGCAGGGGCAGGTAATTGACTTTATGATGAATGATAAATGTGCTGCCGGGACGGGACGTTTTTTAGAGGTAATGGCTCAGGTACTAGAGGTAAATCTGGAAGAGTTAGGCAGACTTTCACTGCAATCAAGAAAGAAAATTCATATCAGCTCTATGTGTACCGTATTTGCCGAATCTGAGGTTATTTCATTGATTGCAGATGGCTGCCAAAAAGAGGATATTATTCGTGGATTGCATGAGGCCATTACTAATCGTATATATTCATTAGCTGCTCGTTTGTCTATTCAGGATACCATAGCTTTAACTGGTGGAGTTGCTAAAAACAAAGGAATGATTCTTGCCTTTCAAAATAAAATTAAGAAAAAGTTTTATTTACCACCTGATCCTCAGATAGTGGGGGCTATCGGCGCTGCTCTTATCGCCCAGAATATATAACTTGAACTAAACTATTATTAAGCAAAAAATATGAAAAATTGGGTTAAAGATAAAATTTCAATAAAAAATTTAGTTATTTTTTTTATTATTGTTACTGCTGGATTAGTTTTAGCCGAGATTTCTAAAGTAAAGATTCCTACTTCTTATTATCAAACACAACTTGAAGCTGCCAGGACTATGATGGATTCCTTACTGGTTATTAGAGAGGAAAGAGAAAAAAAAGGGATTCCAATTGATACAAAAATAGATCCAAATAAAACGGGTATCATTGGAGAAGAATATACTCCTTTAACTACCACTCTGGGGAATCTGGAGGCCAAGAGAACCTCTGCTAATCCTGATTTTGCTGCTTTGATGGTAAAATATTTCCAGCAAGCTGGTTTGGGAGAAGGTGATATTGTTGCTATTGGCGCCAGTGGTTCTTTTCCTGGTTTAATTATTGCTACCCTATCTGCCTGTAAGGCAATGAATATTACCCCATTAATTATATACTCTATTGGAGCCTCAGAATATGGTGCCAACATTCCGGCCTTCACCTTTATCGATATGTTAAAAATTTTAAATGAAAAAGAGATACTGCCCTATAAATTATTGGCTGTTTCCATGGGTGGAAACAACGATCAAGCAGAAGCAATGTTTTATCCAGATGCTAAAGAACTCATAATGGATATTGCCCAATCGGCAGATACTATTTTTATTAATGTAACTAATTTGGCGGAAAATATTCAAAAAAGAATGGAATTATATCAGCAGGCATCAGCAAATAAGGCCATCTCTCTTTTTGTCAATATTGGTGGGGCATCTCCTAATTATGGTAATACTCCTGCTTCTATTACTTATCCTAATGGTCTGGTAATAGATGGTCCTGAGATCCCTGATCATCCTGAGCGTGGTCTGATCTTTGAGTTCCAGGCCTTAGAAATTCCAGTAATTCATCTTTTAAATATCCGTGATTTAGCTTTAAAAAATGGTATTCCTATTGACCCAGTTCCTTTGCCTGAGATAGGGCGATCAGAAGTATTTTTTGAATATAGGTATCAGAAATGGATTATTATATTCACTATTTTTATTGCTCTAGCCTATCTGATTTTCTTAAAAAGAATAAAATGAAGGTGGCAGGAAAAAGAAAGAATAAAAAATATTAATTAATAAAAAAATAAGTTGATTTTTGAGGCTTATATCTTTAAAATGTTGATAATTAACTTCAATTAGATTAAAAAATATGGGTTTTAGTTAAAAAAAATGATTGAAAACAATAAAACAAGAACAAAAATTATTTTAGTTCGTCATGGAGAATGTCAAGGCAATAGAGAAGGTCTATTTCGTGGCAGAAGTGATTTCTCTTTAAATGAAGTTGGTGTTGCCCAGGCTCAAGAGTTAGCTAAGGAGATGAAAATTTATCAACCAATAAAAATATTTACCAGTCCACTTTCTCGAGCTAAGCAAACTGCTGAAATAATTAGTCAGGAATGTAAAATTGAAATTGAAATATGTGAGGGAATGAATAATATTGGGCTTGGTCCCTGGGAAGGGAAACCTAAACAGTTTATTGCCCAGAAATATCCGGAAGAGTGGCAAATTTGGTTAGAAGAGCCTGAAAGATTAAATGTTTCTGGTATGGAAAGCTTGGATCAGGTTCAACAAAGGGCAAGGGGAGAGCTGAATAGAATTATAAAAAATTGTACTGGTAAAACAGTTATTGTTGTATCGCACCGTGCTGTTTTAAAACCATTAATTGCTTCCTGTATAGAAATAAATAAACCTTATTTTTGGCGTATCCACATGGATACTGCTTCCTATAGCATCTTACATTATGAACAATTGCGTGGATTTACTCTGGTTCAGTTAAATCAAACCAAACATCTCCAGGAATTTATTTCTGAGTGGGAATGAAATGGGAGAAATCCCTTAAATATGGGAATTTCAAAGAAATTTAGACACTATTAAAAGAGGATTCGTTATTATGAATGGAATAGATTTAAAACCTATTAAGCGACCATTAATAATATTCTTGATTCTTATTTTATTAAGCTTAACGGTACCTTTTTTATTACCACCAACCTTCTTAGGTGCCTATCTATGCTGGATAATTTTATCACTTATAGCTATTATCTATGGGCTAATAGTATTGGGAGGAAGCAAATGAACCGTTCTGCTATCATGCTGGGAGGAATGTTAATATGGTTTCTGGCAGGTTGTATCATTTCTTATTTTGCAAAAAAAAGAACAGGGCCAGGAATTTCCGAATATTTTATTGCTAATCGTACTATTGGTGGTTTTGTTTCTGCCCTGACTTATAGTGCCACCACCTATAGTTCCTTTATGATGGTAGGATTGGTGGGAATGACTTATGCTACGGGAATCAGTGCCATGGGGTTTGAATTATCTTATTTGATGGGTACCATTTTATTATTAGTGTTATTTGCTCCCTATTTCTGGACTATAGCTAAAAAATATGAGTGCATATCACCAATGGAGTTACTGAGTAGGGTTTATAATAGCCACTTGATAGGTGGAATTGCCACTATTTTTTCCCTGATTATGTTAATTCCTTATATGTCAGTTCAGTTTACCGGTATTGGTTATCTAATGGAGACTTTAACCGGTATTCCCTATCGGGTTAGTGTTTTTATAACCTTGATTATTATATTGGTCTTTACCCTCTGGGCTGGTATGCGTTCCGTTGCCTGGACCGATTGTCTGCAATCTATTATTATGTTCGTTTCCTCTATTCTGCTTTTGTATTATGTAATAAATAATTTTTTAGGAGGATTTGGTCAATTCTTTCAGGTTATACAAACAGAGCATACTGATTTATTAGATGCAAATAAAATGTCTTATCAAAGGTTTTTGGGTTTAACTGTTCCCTGGTTATTTTTTGCCTTAACCAATCCTCAGGTAAATCAGCGCATGTTTATACCCCGAGATCAGAAGAGTCTTAAAACAATGATTACTGGTTTTGCTATCTTTGGCTTAATTTATACTATTATTGTAGTTCATTTAGGTTTAGCAGCCAGACATATCTTACTCGGGGTAACCAATACTGATTTGATTACCCCCTTGCTATTAGCAAAAATTCCGGTTATTTTGGCTCTTATTGTTTTTTTGGGAATTGTGGCTGCCTCAGTATCTACCCTAAATTCTATCATCCTTACCTTAAGTTCTATGTGTACCATAGATATATATAGTCAATTATTAGAAACAGATGAAAAGAAACAGCTTTTATTTGGTAAAATTATGGTACCTGTTATTGCTGTTTTAGCCTTTTTCTTTTCTTTAGGAAAGTTTGGTATTATTGTGGAATTATCAGTAATGTCCTCTGCTGGGTTATTGGCTTTAGCTCCCAGTTATTTTGGGATTTTTTGGCCTAAGAGAGATTTAATAGCCGCCCTGAGTAGTATTATCGTAGGAGGACTAACTACCATTATCATGTATTTCACAGGCTATTATCCTTTAGGTATTTGGCCTGGAGTATGGTGTATTATCTTATCTACCATTATTTTTATAGTGATAAGCATAATAAGGTCCTCGTCCTCCCACAGTTATAAGCGTAATTGAGAAAAAAGGGGGATTATTGCCGAAGTAAGTGAAAGTATCTTTCCAGACGATTCATGCCCTCTTTTATATTTTCTAAAGAAGTGGCATAGGATATTCTCAAGTACCCTTCTGCATTTTTACCAAAGTCAATTCCTGGGGTTACAGCTACCTTAGCTTTTTCCAGGATGTCAAAGGCCATCTGAAAAGAGTTATCAGTATATTTTTTTATATTAGCTAAGGCATAAAATGCTCCTGTTGGTTCAGCCTTAGTGGCTATACCAATCTCCTGTAATCGCTTTAATAAATAGATACGTCGCTGATTATAAATTTCGGCCATCTTTTTTATCTCTTCATCACATTCTCTCAATGCGGTAATTCCGGCAATTTGAATAAAAGAATTAGCACAGATAAAGAAATTTTGCTGTATTTTCTGTAAAGGTCTAATATATTTTTCAGGCGCAATTAAATAACCTAATCGCCAGCCAGTCATAGCATATCGTTTGGAAAAGCCATCTAAGACAAAAGTATGGTCAGTAAACTCCAGCATGGAATGTTCTTCCCCTTTATAAACGAGGCCATGGTATATTTCATCTGATAATATATAATAACCTAAATTAGCAATGGCTTGCAGGTCTTCTTTGGAAAAGACTATGCCAGTAGGATTAGCAGGGGAGTTGACCATTATTAACTTTGTTTTTGGAGTGATATGTTTCTTGATAGTATTAAGATTGTATTTAAATCCTTCTTCTTCATTTATAGGGACAAAAACAGGCTTACCTCCCAAAAACTGGATTATTTTAGGATAACAAGCATAGTGAGGGTCGGATAGAATAACTTCATCACCAGGTTCCAGGACTGCAGCAAAAATAAGATACATAGCTGGAGAAGAACCAGAGGTAACAATAATCTGTTCTGGAGACACCTTAACCTGGTATTTTCTCTGGTAATAATAGGCAATTTCTTCTCTAAATTCGAGTTTACCTAAACTGTTAGTATAGTGAGTATCACCATTTTGAATAGCCTTGATGGCTGCATTCTTAATAGTAGATGGTGTTTCGAAATCAGGCTCGCCTACCTCTAAATGAATAATATCTCTACCTTCTTTTTCTAATTGCTGAGCTTTTTCCATAACATCCATAGCAATAAAAGGAGGAATCGCCATTGCTTTGTTAGTAATTTGGAAATCATGATTATTCATATTTACAGACCTTACCTTTCTTAATTAAGTAAAAATAGTTATTTCTGAATTACTCGTAATTAGTTTGGAATTCAGCTTATTGATTTAAATTTTATTATATTTTTACTAAATAGAAAAGAGAAAAAATTGAAATTTATAAAAAATATAAAATAAAAATAGGGGATGAAACTCATAACTGGTAGTTTAAAATAGAATATTATTTCTGATAGTGTAAAATTCTAGTAGTTATTTTCTAAAAGAATTATTTCTAAAAAGTGGAAAATAAGAACATTTTGTGTTAAATTAGTGTATAATTTTTAACTATAATTTTTAACTATAAAAATCCCTGCTCAACCGCTTAAACTAAATAATAAATATATTATTTGCAGTATAGGAATTTAAAAAAATTTCGATACTGTAAAATAATTTTATTTAAATAAGGAATAAAATATGCTAATATATTTTGATACCTCATCCCAACCATCTCCCTTCAGAAGGGAGGGTGGGGAGAGAAGAACTTAACAGAAGATGAGATTACCAGAAAGAAGAAAGATTAAATAAAGGAGAATATGGTATGAAGATTAGTTTTTTAGGTGCCAATCGTCTGGTATCTGGTTCATGCTATCTTATTCAAACTAAATATAAGAAGTTTTTAATTGATTGTGGTTTATTTCGGGGAGAAGAAACAATTACCCGCTTAAATTACTTGCCTTTTTCTTTTCGGCCAGAAGAAATAGATTTTGTTATTCTGACCCATGCCCATATTGACCATTGTGGTCGAATTCCAGAGCTGTATAAAGAAGGATTTCATGGGCCAGTATATTGTACCAAGTCTACTATGGAACTTTGTGCTATTATGCTTCCTGATAGTGGTCAGATTCAGGAAGAAGATGCTGAAGAAGAGAACCAAAGGAGACTTAGAACAGGAGAACCTTTTATTGAACCACTCTATAGCATCGAAGATGCTTTAGATTCTCTGTTACTATTTCGAGCCGTACCTTATCAGTATAAAATTAATATTGATGAAAATATTAGTTTTCGATTGCAGGATGCTGGACATGTTTTAGGTTCAGCTTCTATTGAATTATGGATAAAGGAAGAGGGGAAAACTTGTAAGTGGCTATTTTCAGGGGATATTGGCAGAAAAAATAAACCATTTTTAAAAAATCCACAACGTGTTAAAGAAGCAGACTATATAGTTATTGAATCAACCTATGGTGCCAGGAAACATCGTCCTTATCGTCAAGAAGTAAAAAAGTTTTTTGCTATTATTGATAAAACCTTAAAAAGAGGAGGAGATGTTGTTATACCGGCTTTCGCTTTACAGCGAGCCCAGGATATTATATACGAATTAAGTCACTATTACAATTTGCAGATAAAGCAGTTAAATGGTAAGAATAAAAAATTAAAAAAGATAAAATTTTATCTTGATAGTCCCTTAGCTATTGCTGCCACTAAAATATATCGTAATAATCCTCAAGATTTTGCCTTTAAGAATTTAAAGATTATGGAACAAAGAAATCAGTTACTTGATTTTCAATCTCTAAGGATGACCAGCACCAGCAAGGCTTCCAAACAGATAAGTCGTTCTAAAAGGAGTAAAATTATTATTTCAGCGAGCGGTATGTGTGATGGAGGACGAATTCAATATCACCTGAAGGAACATCTCTGGGAAAAAAAGTCTTCCATCATTTTTGTGGGATATCAAGCTGAAGGTACCCTGGGCAAGAGAATAGTTAGTGGTGAGAAATGCTTAGATATTATGGATGAAATGGTCGACGTAAAAGCAGAAATTTATCATCTTGATGGTTTCTCCTCTCATGCTGATCGGGAGGAATTATTATGGTGGATAAAAGGGTTGCAAAGCAAACCAAAAAAGGTATTTGTAGTACATGGAGAAAAAGAAGAATCAGAATCTTTTGCCAAACTTCTAAAAGAGGAATTAACTTTTGATACTCATATACCAGTTATTGGTGAGACATTTCTAATTAATGATAATCAAATTATTACCCAGGGTATGATAAAAAATAGTAACAAGGAAGGGCAACTGGATGAGATTTTAACTGACCTTAATACCATTAAACATAAATTTCATCTTTTACTAACGGAAATGGAACTTTCCAGTGTAGAATATGAACAGGAGACTTTGTGGAAGAAAATAAAGCAAGAATTAGACCAGTTACAAAAAGATATACGAAGAGTAAAGCATTTAATTAAAGAAAACGAATTAGAAGTATAGCAGATCATATGCCTTTGGGAAGGAAAATAGATGAAATACGATATACTGGAAAGTTTAATCAGTGTTTCCTGGCAAGCTGGCAGTTATATTTGCCATTATTACGAGAGCAGAGAATTTGGCGTCTCAGAAAAAAATGATAGCCATGATTTAGTAACCAATGTGGATCGAGAATCACAAAGAATTATTCAGGAAGAACTCTCCAGAAGGTTTCCGGATATTCCCATTATAGGAGAAGAAGATAAGAATTTCTTCGAAAAAGAGCATGCTTTTTTTATTGACCCTTTGGATGGTACTTTGAATTTTGTAAAACAGATTCCCTTTTTTTCGGTATCTATAGGATATTGGAAAGATAATAAACCAGTTTGTGGCGTAGTGTATGATCCACTCCGAAAGGAGATGTTTTATGCCAGGTCGGGATATGGCAGTTATCGTAATGGTAAGGAAATAAAAATAAGTAAGAATCAGAGCAATAAATATAAATTATTAGCTTCTGATTGGGGTCATGAACCATATTATTATCAGAAAAATATTGAAATGCTCCAACGGCTAAACAAGGAGAAGTCATACTTATTTCGTTTTATGGGTTGTGCCAGTTTAGCAATTTGCTATGTAGGGGCGGGAATATTAGATGGTTACTGGCATTATAAACTTTTCCCCTGGGATATGGCGGCTGGTGTACTGATTGCACAGGAGGCTGGAGCTAGCGTTACTTTATTAGATGGCAAACCATTTGATCTCTGGAAACAGGATATCCTGGTAGTGGTACCAGAACTAAAGAAAGATGTTATTTCTATAGCGGAAATAGAAAAAGGATTATGACAGAAAACTCAGACCATAAAAATAAAATATTAAAAAGAGGTCAAATCCTTAAAGAATTTCGCTGGGATATAGAATCTCTCTATAAGAATGATACAGAATGGGAACAGGATTGCCATCAAGTAGAGCAACTGATTAATGAATTGCTGACCTATCAAAAAAGTTTTACTCAGGAGGCCAGTTCTTTTCTTAATGTTCTAAAATTGAAGGATAGTATTTCAGCATTACTTCAAAAAATTTATACCTATGCTCATATGCGTAAAGATGAAGATAATAACAATAGCCTTTACCAGTCAATTTTTTCTCAAGCCTGCTGTTTATTGGTTAGAGCTGAAGAAACTTTTTCTTTTTTAGAACCGGGAATTTTAGCTCTGGATGTTGAGCAATTAAAAGGATGGCTAAAAGAGGAGAAGCAACTGCAGGTATACCAACACTATTTGGAAAAAATCTATAGAAAAAAAGAGCATGTTCTTTCTCCTGCTGAAGAGCAGATTGTAGCTAGAAGTGGAGAAATGGCTATGGTCTTTGAAGATTCTTTCCAGTTATTAAGTTATGCTGATCTTAGCTTTCCCGGGGTAAAGGATGAGCAGGGCATAATTACTCCTATCAGTCAAAGTAATTTTATTTCCCTGTTAAAAAGTCCAAGTCGAAAATTTCGTAAAAAAATATTTAAAAAATATTACAGTGTTTACCAACAACATCGCAACATTTATGCTTCTCTCTTGACTGGTAGTATAAAAAAAGATAACTTCTATAGTAAAAGTAGAAGATATCAAAATAGTCTGGAGGCAGCCTTATTTGAGGATAATATTTCAGTTGATGTTTATAACAATCTGATAGATATGGTCCATAAAAATATTTATTTGCTGCATGATTATATGCAAGTAAAGGGAGATTTTTTACATTTAGATTGCTTACATATGTATGATCTATATGCACCTCTATCAGGAGATACTTTGCGAATTGACTACCAGGAAGCCCAGACCATTATTTTAGATAGCCTTCTACCCTTGGGCGAATTTTATTTATCAGTGGTTAAAGAAGGTTTTCGGGAAAGATGGATTGATGTATATGAAAACAAAGGGAAGACCAGCGGAGCTTATTCTACCGGTAGTTATGGTAGTAAACCATTTATTTTGATGAATTATCAGTCTACTTTAGAAGATGTCTATACCCTTACTCATGAATTAGGACATTCTATCCATAGTTATTTTACCAATAAAAGCCAGCCTTTTATTTACAGTGACATCTCTATCTTTCTGGCAGAAATTGCCTCTACTACCAACGAAGTCTTATTGACCCACCATCTTCTTAGCCAGGTTAGCAATAAAACTGATCAGATTAATATTTTAAACCATTTCTTAGAACAGTTTAGAACAACCTTCTTTCGTCAGGCTATGTTTGCTGAATTTGAACTTATGATTCATCAAAAACAGGAAAGAGGAGAATCGCTAACTGCCGATTTGTTTTGCCAGCAATATGCCGATTTAAATCGCTTTTATTATGGAAAAAATGTTATAATTGATCAGGAAATATGCTTAGAATGGGCTCGGATAGCCCATTTTTATTATCATTATTATGTTTATCAATATGCCACTGGTTTTGCAGCCGCCATTGCCCTTGCTCGCAAAATAAGGGAGGAAGGACCGACTGCAGTGAGCAGGTATGTAGATTTTCTCAGCAAAGGAAGTGCAAATTATCCAGTTTCTATTTTAAAGAGGACTGGGGTAGATATAACTGCTACCGATTACTTAGCTGATGCTTTACAGTTATTTAATGAGTTATTGGGGCAATTGAGAAGTAATGCAGAAGAACAGCTTTGATAGAGTTTTTAACTATTTCTTATTTCCAATGAGTAGAAAGAGAAAAGCTGAGAATAAATAATTTTATTAGGTAATTTTATAGTATCGGAATTTCAA
>DKFO01000005.1:63720-80352 GCA_002452835.1 Candidatus Atribacteria bacterium UBA6794
TGGTATATCGTATTACGTATAACGTCTAAATACAATCGCTAGTCGGAAGTTAGTTCAGGGGTTGTCAAGGGGAACACCCCGTCCCTTCGGGACGCCTCTCTCAAGAGGGGAATTTTTCCCCTTGAATATCTGGTTGGTAAAACAAGATAGCATTTATTATAACGATATTTTTTCTTTATTTTTTAACTAACATTTACACTATATACTAAATACTAGATACTCAATACTGATAATTGAGGGGTTTCAGGGGATACCTCCCCTGATTATTTTATTAGGAGGTTTTTAAGATGTCCAAAATAAGAGCATTGTTCCTGATTTTAATCATAATGGTGGTAGGGTCTGCTATTCCTGTTTATTGTGCTTCAGAGAGCAAAAATGAATCATCACCAGTGGGTGGGTGGTCTTCGATTGATAATATTTTTTCGCAATCAGATAAAAAGGTCATGCTTAAAAAAGAAGAGCTAGGACCTATAAAAATTGGCTTTTCAGCAAAAGAGGTGCAAGAAGTTATGGGAATTCCCGATTATATAGATGAAGAGGAATATATTTATTATTATCGGCAATCTCCTATTTACTTTAGTGCAGACTGGAAAGTGAAATCCTGGGATAATCGCTATGGATATCTAAAGGTTTTGCCTGAGAAAGTGGAAGTTAAATTAGGTGATCATATCAGCCAGGTTTTTAAAGAAAGAGGTTTCCCTCTTAGAATCACAAAAAGGGATAAAAGTTATCAGCTGGATTATTCTAATCAGGTGATATATCTTAATGAGAGATGGTTGGTAGAGGCGATACAAACTAAAAATCCTACCGAATATCAAAGCGAAAGAAGATTGATGAGTTTGCCAGATTTTATAGAGGAATTGGAGGACTTTTTAGGCGGACAATAAATACCCGCTTTTTGGTAATTATTTTCTAACATTAAATAATATTTATTCCTGGTAGGCTCCCTTGTATATCATTTTCTTGGCTTTCCCGTATTTTTTTTACGGCCAGAGGTAAATAAGCTAAAATATCGCCGGCGGTAATTCCATCTTCTCCTTTTTCTAAAGCAGCTAAATCACCAGCAAGACCATGAATAAAGACACCTTCTCTGACTGCTAATTCCAGTGGTAGCCCTAAGGTGAACATGGCGGCAATGGCTCCGGTCAGCACATCACCTGAACCAGCAGTAGCCATCCCGCTGTTCCCAGTCATATTAATAAATATTTCACCATTAGGCCATCCGATTAGAGAATGAGCACCCTTAAGAACTAAAATAGTTTTATAATATGTTGTAAATTCGGTAACTACCTGAATGGGATCTTTTTTAATCTCGGCAACAGATTTTTGGATTAAACCAGCCATTTCTCCCAGGTGAGGAGTTAATATGGTAGGATACTGACGTTCTTTTAAGATTGAGAGGTCACAGCTTAGAGCGGTCAGTCCATCACCATCTACCAGAAGTGGTTTTTTTACTGCTACAATCAGCTTCCGAATTAAAGCCTGTGTTTCTTCTGGTAAGGATAAACCAGGCCCCAGAATAATAATATCCATTTTTTCTGACCATTCTAATAGCTCATTAAGACTGGCCAGGCTTATTGTGCCAGCACCTGTTTCTTTTTGGGGAAGAAAAACAACCTCACTTGCTTTCGTGCTGATGAAGGGAATAATAGAAGAGGGAGCGGCCAGTCGTGAATAACCACCTCCAGCCTTGAGGAAGGATAGGGAAGAAAAGTAAGGTGCACCATAGTAGTTAGGTGCTCCAGCAATAAAAAGAGCATTACCAAAGCTTCCTTTATGTCCATCAGCTTGTCGCACCGGAATTGCTAAAGGAGTATTTACTTCAATTTTTAGTTCTTTATTATTATATAATTCAGGTGGGAAAGAGATATGGGAAAGAAAAAGTTTCCCTCCATAATCATAACCCGGATAGAGTATGTTTCCCACTTTAGGTAAGCCAAAGGTTACGGTATAGTCAGCTTTAATAGCGATGCCGTTAATATTACCGTTATTACCATTAATTCCGGAGGGAATATCAATACTGATTATGGTGTTATCCCTTTCATTAATTAACTGAATAACTTGAAAATAATTTCCGGTAATATCTCTGGTTAATCCAGTACCAAAAATAGCATCAATAATGATATCATCGGGTTTAATAAGTGAATTTACTTCAGTAAGAGAAGGGCTAATAAAGGTAGGTAAATTTAATTTTTGAATAATCTGCCAGTTTATTTGAGCTGCACCCTTATATTTTTCTGGAGCATTCAAGAGACAGAGGGTAAGGTCAGCACCATGGGAATGCAGTTGTCTGGCTACTACCAGCCCATCACCTCCATTATTACCGCTTCCGCAAAAGATTAGAAAATGAGAGTCTTTTACTCGAAGAGTTTTTGCTATGAACTGATAGACGGCCAGTCCTGCATTTTCCATTAATAACTCTTCTTTTATTTTATATTTCTGAATAGCTTCTTGGTCCATTTTTTGCATTTCTGCTACTCGAGCAATCTTCATTTACTTAACCCCCGGCTAAAAAATAAAGAAACAGGTATATTCAGGGGAGGTATCCCCTGAGACCCCTCAATTATCAGTATTGAGTATCTAGTATTCAGTATATAGTTTAAATGCTAGTAAAAAATAAAGAAAAATATTGTTACAAGAAATTCTATCTTGTTTTGCAAACAAGATATTCAGGGGAGGTATCCCCTGAAACCCCTCAATTATCACCCTCACCTTACCTCTCCCTTCTAAGGGAGAGGAATATGGTGATGAGCATAACTGTATTTAGTTTCATTAGACCATAGATATAACATAAAATTCGGTATACGTTATACGTAATACGATATACCATTTTGTCATTGAAGTTAAGATTCATTAATTACAAGTGGAACAGGAACCACCATGACAGGAAGCACAACTGGAGCTACTTGTTCCACTGGTATTGCTATTTCTACTGTAACCAAAACCGTTAAATAATCTTTTGATATTTTTACTACCACATTGTTCGCAGGAAAAATCACCCTTCTCCATCTCTTTAATTGATGCTTTTACTTCAAAGACACAGGAGCAATCCTGACATTGGTAAGTATAGTTTGGCATAATACCTTCATCCCTTTCTACCTGAATTGATTGTATTTACTTAGCGAGATTATTTTATAATACTTAAGATTATTTTACAACATTTTTGAAAAAAAGATAAATAGTTTAGAATTATGTCCTATAATTCCGGTAAAAATAGAAAAGTGTCTGGCTATCTGTTAAACTATTTTTATAACAAAGATTTTAGTAACGGTAATATAAAGTAATATAATATTTAGATAATAAATATTGGATTAGCTTTCTAAAGAGAGTAAAATATTATATGAAAACCATATACCTCTCCCTTGAGGGTTTAAAATTTTATCCTTAATTTAAATAATATGATACTCTAGTACCATATCCCTCTCCCTTAGAAGGGAGAGGTAAGGTGAGGGTGAAATGATAGAAAAATTAATTGACCAATTATTTGCAGATTTATCCAAAATAACTTTAGATCAACAA
Source organism: Candidatus Atribacteria bacterium UBA6794 (assembly GCA_002452835.1). Lineage (GTDB taxonomy): Bacteria > Atribacterota > Phoenicimicrobiia > Phoenicimicrobiales > Stramentimicrobiaceae > Oleihabitans. Next base: position 67,240 of record DKFO01000005.1, read on the forward strand.
TATAAAATTACTCCAGAAGATATCCAGTCCTTAAAGGAAGATGCTGAGTTTAGGGAAAAGTTATCACTTATGTTAAGAGATCATAATTTTGAGGCGATAAAAGTGGTAGAGCTGTTCTGGAACAGGCTTGCGGAATTTGAAAAGATGGAAAGTGAAATAGAATGGTTAAAGCAAATCTATCATTTTGGTCAATATTTATCCTTTCCAGAAAGTAGGCCAGAATTTAAAAAACTTTCTTTAGCTAAAAGGAAATTATATTCTCTATTTTTATTAACTTACCGCTACCTTCTCTCCTGGCAAGCTCAAATCGAGAAAGAATCTTTTTTAGCCCAATATCCTCTTTCTTTCTTATCAAAAAAAGAAATTGATTCCTTAGAACAACCAGAAGAATATCGTAATTTTCTAAAGGCCTTTAACCATCTTTTCGTATATGAAATGATGGCTTTAAGTAAAGAGATATATCACTACAATACCGTGGAACATATCTGTGGTGTTCATGCCCTGGCCTTAAGTATTGCCAGACAGATTCAAAAACAAGGATTACCCATTGATTTGGGCCTTGTCTCTGGTTCTGCTGCCGGTCATGATATTGGTAAATATGGCTGTCGATTCACTGAGCAAAAAAGGGTTCCTTATTTACATTATTATTATACTGACTTATGGTTTCAGAAGCATAATCTTCCTTATATTGGCCATATTGCCGTAAATCATTCGGTGTGGGATTTAGAATTAGAGAACCTTCCCCTGGAATCCTTAATTTTAATTTATTCTGATTTTAGGGTCAAAAATAAAGAAAATTCAAATGAGATGTATATATATAGCCTGGCAGATTCTTTCCAGGTGATATTAAATAAATTAGACAATGTTGATGATAGTAAAGAGAAAAGGTACCGCAGGGTATTTGCCAAACTGAAAGATTTTGAAGATTTCTTAGTAGAACAGGGTGTAAATGTAAAGGCAAATCCCTTACCGGGAGAAGCCTATCAGCCAGTAAGAACACCAAAAATATTAGCCTTACTTCATGGTGAGGAGGTAATTAAGCAGATTAAATATCTTTCCTTAGATCACAGTTTTCGATTAATGTTTCAGTTAAGAAACGAATCTGCTCTCAATTCTATACTGGAATCAGCGCGCAGTGATAGTAACTGGCAAAATCTTCAGGAATATTTAAGAGTATTTTCGGAATATGCCGCTTATCTTAACCAGAATGAAAAAACATTGGTATTAAATTTTTTGTATGAGCAACTTATTTATCCTGAAGAAGGTATCAGAAGAAGAAGTGCCAAATTGATTGGTTATCTGATTGCTAATTTTGATGAAAAATATCGTAAAGAAATACCAGATGACCTTTCTCTCAGTCCGCCTAAAGTAAAAAGTACCGAACTACTGGATAAGTACTTAGCTTTATTTTTAGAACCAGCTGATAAAACTTCTAAAATTAATCAGAATAGGGTTAGAGAAAATTTAGCTCTTATGCTTGAGTCTTTATTTGAAAATAGTCAACAGCGACAGATTACCCAATATTTACCAATTGTTATAAAATATTACCAGAAATATACCAATAATCAGTTATCTAAAAATAGTGCTATTGGTTTACTACCGGCCTTAAAAAACATTCCCATATTACCCGGAGAAAATTTTGATCCAGTACTTGCTAATTTCTTGACTTACTTTATTTATCAGAAAGAACAATCGACCCGAATTGTTGCTTTAGAGGTAATTGATGATATTTTAGATAAAATAACAGAACAGGATCCCTTTTACCAGAAATGCCGCTCAATTTTAGAAGAAGTAAGTGAATGTTCACTTGTTCCTGCTGAGAACTATCTAAAATATAAAATAAGTAAAAAAGTTAAAGCTAATCAGAGTATATTTAGCCGTTTCCATCAGTATTGCTTACAAGATGTGGAAAAAATTGACCGGATGTATTTGAATAACCTGAAGTCATCTACAGATGCTATCATCAAAAAGGTACAGATTGATATGTTAAGGGAAAGAGCAATACTAAATCGAGAGGAGACTGTGTATACCGCACTACATTTCTGTAATATACTAAAGGTGAGCAGTCATGAACCGATTCGAAACTATGCTGGTAAGGCTTTGATAAGTATAATTCCTTACCTGACCGTAGAACAAAAAAATGATATTTCCATTGAACTTTTAAAAGCACTGGAAATTGATGATTATCAATATACCAAATATATTCCTTATTATCTGGGACAATCTATTCCTTTTTTACCACCCCGGGAAATGGATGAATTTATTGATGAGCTGGAAGAAAAGACTAAAATTTCTGAGCCAGGGACCTGCATCTTACTCATTCGCACTCTGGTAATAGCAATTAGCCGTTATGCTCCCTATCTAAAGAGATATGAGGAGGGGCAAGATTTATTTCAAAAGAGATTGAGTCGGATGCTGGGAATTTTGATGAATGGATTAGCTCATCATGATTCACTGGTAAAGCGGGTAACCTTAATGGTTATTGGTAAGGAAATATTTGCTTCCCACCATCTTAATTTGAGAGAAAAAGAAAATATTTTTCGGCTTATTGCTAAGAAATTACTCAATTTAATTACTCCCATTGACCAGCAAGATAATCTCCTTTTTTTTGTTAATACCATAGCCTTACATCAAATATATATTTACATTTCAGATTATAATTTTTATGAAGGCCCTATTAATCTACCTGTTCCTGAATCAATTGCCTTCTTCCCGGGAACTTTTGATCCCTTTTCCTTGAGTCATAAACAGATTGTAAGAGAGATTGAGAAGTTAGGGATGGAAGTTTATTTGTCTGTTGATGAATTTTCCTGGTCTAAACGAACCCAACCACATCTCTATCGGAGAAATTTGATTAATATGTCTATTGCCGATGAATTAAAGGTCTATCTTTATCCGGAAAGTTTACCAGCTAATATAGCTAATCCTCTCGATTTAGAGGTGCTTAGAAATCAATTTCCCTCTTCTAAGATTTATATTGTGGCCGGGAGTGATGTCTTGTTGAATGCCTCCGCCTATGTTGAGGCAAAAGAGGATAGTCCCATATTTAGTTTTTCTCATATTATTTTTGGTCGGAAAGATTATTATCTCTCGGAAAGGCAGCAGAAACAATATCAAAAAATCATTAATAAGTTTACTTCTGAAGTAATTCAACTCAGTTTACAAGCTCCCTTCGAAGATATAAGTTCCAGTCAAATCAGAAAGAATATTGATAATCAGCAAGGTATCTCTGATTTAGTTGACCCTCTCGTGGAACGATATATCTATGACCTGGGATTGTATCAAAGGGAGCCTCAGTATAAATCAACTTTACAAAAAGTATATACTAAAGTGGAAGTAATAGAGAAACCGGAAAGCTCATTTCTAGAAAAGTTGGTTACTGAGGTATTTTCGGAGGAGATAAGAATAAAGGCCTTAACTAGTTTACAAAAATTTAACAAAAAACTCAACCCTCGTATTATTATCTTAAAAGATACCTATGGAAAGGAGAAGATATTAGGTTTTGCAGCTGTACACTGGGTGCGGGCTAGTGAATTGTATTATGAATTTGAAGATAATATCATAACCCAGTATATTAGAGACTATGCCAGTGGCCGTACCATTGTAATAGATGGGGTTTTTACTAAAGAATCTGGTAAAATTCATAAAAAAACTGAGCAGTTTAGAGATTTGAAACAGATTATCTTAACAGAAGCTCTTTCCTTTTGTGTCCGAAAAGACTATGATTATGCCGTTTTTAAAAATATGATTCCTGAGACAGATTCTGAAGAGTTGTTAAATACCTTAGAACTTTTTGGCTTTACCAAATTACCAATTATCAGTAAACAATGTCCCACAATTTTAGCTGTAGATATACGAAAACCTTCTACTCTAAGTTTAGAGATAGAAACACTTATTAAGGAACCCTTTGTGCAGCAATACCGGGTCAAGGAAGCAATCCACCTTACCCGTCAGAGACTACAGAAGATTATGACCCAGTTATATCCTGGGCATCTGTTAATTCCCTTCAACATAGATTTAATCAATCAATCAATTGTGGCTAAGATTTGCCAGGAAAACGGGGTTCCCATAGAACAAAATAGCAAAAGGCAATTGGGGCCACTAATGTGTGTCCCTTTTGGTAAAATTCTACATAAAATGATAGTTCCTAATACGGTAACAAAATCTTTACATACTGATAAAGTATTTACTCCTGATATGAAACATTTTAAGATAGACTCTTTTGGTTATTATATGAGTTTAGATAATCAGGTTAAGATGATTAAGTCTTTTAATCGACCTGTTTTGTTGATTGATGACTTACTTCATAAAGGTTATCGTCTCAAGGCCTTAAATCCCTTACTAAAAAAAGAAAATATTGAAGTACATAAGATAATAGTTGGGTTGTTATCAGCAAGAGGGAAGGAATTAGCGATGATTCAAAAGCTCTCTGTTGACAGTGCTTACTTCATACCCAATCTGCGGGTATGGTTCAATGAGAGTGATTTATATCCTTTTATTGGAGGTGATGGATTATTTAGACCAGAACCAGAGCAGGGTAGTTTGGTAAGGTCGATTAATATGATTTTGCCCTTTGCTTATCCAGTATTTTTGAAGGGTGTTGCCCAAGAGACCATTTACCGTTTATCAGAAGTATGTATTGAAAATGCCCTCCAGATTATTAAAGTATTGGAGGAAGAGTATCAGATTAATTATCACCGAAAATTGACTTTAAAGCATTTAGGGGAAGTATTTCTGTATCCTCGTTATCCAGACCATGGAAAAAATATGAATTATAATCTATCATTAGCAACTTCCCTGTATTTAGAAAATGACTTAGAATTATTACACCGGATATGGGATAAAGGAACAGAAATAAAGCGAAAGGATTTATTACGATCTCCCCATTCCCAAGAATTTATCACAAGAGAGGAGGAATTATGATTTATTTTTATCGATTTCATAGAAAAATTCTTTTTTCCACCATAAAAATTCCAAATTTACAGATAATTACTCCTGAAAGTATAAATTGGGAGGAAAATAAATTTGTCTATTACCTACGGAAGAGTGATTGGCAAAAAGTTAGTCCTTTAGTTACCTTGATTCACCCTGACCAGCTATTTGCTAACGAACAAGAAATTAATATTCTACAAAAACCTGCTGATGTTCAGAAAAATTTTTCTCCTTTTCCTGATTGGATAATAGAAAAAATTAACAAGAGAGAGGTTGGTCTTGGTAATTATGGTTATCCACGCTGGAAAGACCGCTTGGAATGGGTGCCACCAGAAAAATGGCAGGTAAATATTGTAGGATTGGGTAATGTGGGTGGAACACTCTTGATTAGCTTACGTTTATTGGGGGGAGAAAGAATTGAGACCATAGGAATATTTGATACCAATGAGAAGGCTATTTCCCGCTGGGAACAGGAAGTCAACCAGATTATTGATGGCTCTGGACGGATGATGCTACCTCCGGTAAAAATACTAAAATCTGAGGAAATATTTAATGCTGATATGGTGGTTTTCTGTATCTCCATAGGAGTTCCTGCACCCGAACAGGAAGTGCAAGATGTTAGGATGATGCAATTAGAGGCAAATTCTGGCATTATTAATTATTATGCCCAGAGAGCAAGAAAAACTCGTTTTAATGGTATTTTTGCTATTATTTCTGACCCGGTGGATTTATTGTGCCAGAGCGCATTTTTAGCCAGCAACAAAAATGAAGAGGGTAAATTAGATGGGAATGGTCTTGCTGCTGACCAGATTATAGGTCTTGGTTTAGGTGTGATGCACGGTCGGGCAGCTTATTATGCTGAACGGGAAGAGGCAATGAAACATTATTCAAAAAAGGGAAGGGTATTTGGACCACATGGAAATGGTTTAGTAGTAGTTGATGATGTAGAAAATTATGACCGGGAAAAGTCACTTCGTTTAACCGAAAAAGTATTACAAGCCAATCTAGAATTAAGAAAGTTAGGATATAAACCTTATATTGCTCCAGCCATTTCATCAGGTGCCCTCTCTCTGTTAGCCTTAATAGAAGGTCAATGGCACTATAGTGCTGGCTTTTTAGGTGGTATTTTTTGGGGTTCTAGAAATCGGCAAACACCTGTTGGTTTAGAATGGGAACAGTATACCCTATCACCTGAATTATTTAAAAATTTAGATAATAGTTATCAGAATTTAAAAAAACAGGTAACTATGTTGGAGAAATAATAATTTGGAGAAAAATTTTATTGTGCTGGAAAAAATATCAACAAATTAATCTGAAAGAATTTAGAATATTAATTTGGAATATTAGCTTAGAATATTAATATTAATATAGAATATCAATATAGGTAATCCAGAAGGAGTAGAGTGATGAAAGCACTATTAATTATTGATGTACAAAATGATTTTTTAACTGGTGGTTCCTTAGCAGTAGAGGATGCCGAAAGGGTAATTCCAGTTATCAATGGATTAATGGATAAATTTGAGCTGGTACTGGCATCGAAAGACTGGCATCCTCAGCAATCCGCCCATTTTCAGAAATGGCCAGTGCACTGTGTTGCTGGCAGTAAGGGAGCTGAATTTCATCTTGACCTCAGTCAGGAAAAAATTGATAAGATTTTCTATAAAGGAACAGGAGATAAAGATGATGGATACTCCGCTTTTGAGGCAACCAATGTTAAGCTTATTGAGTATCTCCAAGAAAGGGGTATTACCGAACTTTACCTTTGTGGAATTGCCCTTGAATTTTGTGTTAAATCTTCAGCTTTAGATGCTTTACGGGAAGGGCTTACAGTATTTCTGATTTATGATGCCATTGCTACTTTCGCCAAAGAAGAGGAGAAAATTGAACAAGAATATGCTGAGCTCAAAAAGGAAGGAGCTCAGGTGATACTATCCATTCAGATTCAATAATATAATAAACTTTTCGAAAAGGTATTATAAATGAGTAGATGTGATTTTTATCTAAAGGAGGAGATTTTGAATAGGAATAACCAACAAGAAGTCCAGAGGTATTGGCAAGAAAAGGAACGGGAAATAGGAGAAGAGATTAAAGGGAAGGATATGAGTGAATATCTCAGTGGCTATTATGGTTTACCGGGAAGAACCTGGGGACTTTTGTACTACACGGATACCTCATTTTACTTTCAGACTTTCCCCAAAAAGAACTGGGTAACATCTTTGTTTAGAAGTGGACAAAATGAATATTCGGGAGAAAGTATAAATTTTCAAATACCCTGGAGTTCAGTCAAAGAAATTTATTATCCCCCCAAAAAAAATGTTTTTCTCTCCATTCTTTCTCCACCAGACTATCGCGTATTTATTAAATACCAGTTAGAAAATCAAGAAAACACACTGGTTTTGATAATGTATTCCCGGTCAAATAGAGAAGATTTTTTAAAGTGTTTTAAAAGATTTCAACATAAGATATAGTTATAGTGATATAGTTATAGCCTTTGGTGAATACTGGTGAAAAGTAAAGAAAATTATCAAACTGTTGCTCATTCTATTCAACAGGAGAACACTATTAAAAAGAGTCATTTTATTGCTCTTCTCCAAGAAGTGGAACAAGAACAGGAGGCAAAATCATTTGTTAAATCAGTTGTCCAGCAATTTCCAGATGCTACCCACTACTGTTGGGCATATCGTTTGGGTTTTGGGAATAAGGAGATAGTAAAATATTCTGATGATGGTGAACCACCCAATTCAGCTGGGCCTCCTATATTACAGGCTATTAGACAAGAGCAGATTACCAATGTCATAGTGGTGGTTGTTCGTTATTTTGGAGGGGTAAAATTAGGAATGAGCGGATTGATTAAGGCTTATCGAGATACTGCTCGGAAAGGATTGCAAACAGCTGGGAAAAAAAGTAAATATCCCTTTCAGGAATTTTTTATTGAGGAGATTGAATACCAGTCATTAGGAACTATCTTACAGTCCATAGAGAGTAAAGCCGGTAAGATTAAAGATATAGAGTATGGAGAAAAAGTAAAGATATTGGTCCTGCTCCCCGAAAGAGAAAAGGAATGGGTAAGACAATTAGTTAATAATGCTACTCAAGGGAAAGCCATCCTTAAATCTGGTGATACGAGGTGGCTTTCTGCTTAAGGGGGAATCGAAACCTTGGTAAACCTGGAGAGATGGGACAGGATGAAAAGGTACTGATGAAAAAACAAGGAGGAAGCATACAAAAATGAAAATACTTATTGTCTATTATTCTCGTTCTGGTAATACTAAAAATATAGCTCAAATAATTGGTAGCAAGTTGAATGCTGACTTGGAAGAGGTAATTGATAATAAAAGAAGAAAGGGATTAGTTGGTTTTATTATCAGTGGTAATGAGGCCCATTTGCAAAAAATTATTCCCATTGGAAAGCTCACCAAAGATCCGGCTCTATATGATCTGGTTATCATTGGTACTCCTATCTGGGCTAATAATATTTCTACGCCTATTAGAAGTTTTATAAAGGAATACCAGGAAAAAATAAAGAAAGCTGCTTTTTTCTGCACCTCACTGGGCTCTGATCCCAAAAATGTTTTTTTAGGTATGGAAAAGATATTAAATCAAAAACCGGTAGCGGCAGTGAATTTTACCAATCGAGATATCAAGAAACAATACCACTGGCAGCTAATTGAAGAATTTGTTAAAAATATAAGAAAATTCGAAATGGAATGACAGAAGTAATATGATGAAGGAAAAAGAATTTGAGGAATTGGTAATAGAGGCCATTGGTGAATTACCAGAGTACTTTCGGGAAAAAATGGAAAATATCTCCATTCATATTGAAGAATTCCCTGATAAAAATATTCTCAGACAGTTAGGTAGTCAATCTCCCTATTCTATACTGGGACTTTATCAAGGAGTTCCCATTACTCGTAGAGGGATTCATTATCGTAATGTAATGCCAGATAGAATTATTATTTTTCGCAAACCGATAATTCATAAAAATAGGAGCAGGCAAGATATAAAAGATAATATTAAGCAAGTGGTATTACATGAGGTAGGACATTATTTTGGACTTAATGAGCGACAATTAGATATTTTAGAAAAAGAATACTCATCCAAAAGAAAAAAAATTAATGATAACACCTAAATTTGAATAATACAGAGAGACTACCTTTCTGGATTATTAACTAATTATTTTAATCACGCTAAGCAACATTTTTAATAGTATTATAATTTCCAATAAAATTTACTATCCCTCTCCCTTAGAAGGGAGAGGGTAGGGTGAGGGTGATGATGGTATATCGTATTACGTATAACGTATACCGTCACAATTAGTCATTGGTCCTTAGTATCTGGCATTTAGTTTGCCTATTGCTTATTACTTATTACTGGTTACTTATTACTGAATTGGCTCCTCGCAATGACAAAAATCGTATACCGTATTACGTATAACGTATACCGTTTGAATATCTTGTTTGACCATTCTTTATAGTCATTAATACCTGACCAGAAACCGTTTGACCTAAAAAAGGTGTGTTTTTTGATTTAGAGATGATATCTTTTTCCATAATTACATATTTTTTTTCTAAATCGACCAATACCAAATTAGCTTTCGATCCTTGACCAAATCTTACCTGAGGTATATTTAGTAGTTTTGCTGGAGCCTCAGACATCAATTGACTTAATAGTTGAAGGTTGATATTTCTCTCTTTAAATTTAGTATAAACAAGGGAGAAAGCATGTTCCAAACCGATTAAACCGGTGGCACCTTTTAACTTATCTTCTTTACTATGGGGCGCATGGTCGGTAGCAATAATATCAATAGTACCATCTAAAAGACCTTCCCATAAGGCCTCTCTATCATATTTTTTCCCAAAGGGTGGATTTACCGGGTAATCTAATCCGTAACTAAAAAGATGATGAGGTGTTACTTCACAGGTTAACCTTAATCCCTTTCTTTTGGCCGTTCTAATTAATTCTACACTTTCTCTTTTGCTGACATGACATATATGCAGATTCCCTCCATATGATTCCAATAATTGTAAATCTCTATCTATCATTTCGACTTCAGGTTCACAATGAGTTAATAAATTAAATTGATATTTAGAAGAGGCTAAAAGGGCCTCAATCATGATTTTTTTATCAGAAATTGGCTGCCCATCGTTGGAAAACAAGCTGGTGTATTGGATCATTTCTTTGAAATTAACCATTTTATTTGTTTTTAGATTTTTAGTAACAGCAGCAATGGGAATGACCTGGCACAAATCTAAGGCCTTAGCTTTATCTCTAATATATTGAATAGTTGCTGGATTGTCACCTACCGGCCTGGTATTAGCCATACAACAAATGGTAGTGAACCCTCCAGCAAGAGCCGCTTGTCCTCCTGAGTACAGATCTTCTTGGTAGGTATATCCGGGTTCTCTTAGATGGCAGTGCAGGTCAATAAAAGAGGGCATTAAAGCCAGATTAGCCTTTTCAATGATTTTGGGATATTCCTTAGTATTACCAATATCAGTATCACTTAGTTCATAAAAAGAATCTTTTTGGATTAAAATATTGGTATTTCTATTAGTTACTGAGTCGATTATGCTAATATTTTTAAATAAAATTGACATCTATTTTACCTTTATAGTGTTTAAAGTGTTTATAGTGTTGTTCTTTCATGACAATATTCACATTGATATTCTTTAGTGTCTGGATTTACCAGGGTAAATTCAATATCTCCCACCTCTTCGCTAGTGCTAATACATCTGGGATTTTTGCATTTTAATATTCCCTTAACTTTTTGAGGTAATTTCAATTTGATTTTTTCTTTTCTTTGTCCATTTTCAATGATATTAATTGTTACTCCTGAATCTATTAAGCCCAGTTCTGTTAAATCCAGGTAGATATCATTTTCTATTTTTATTAAATCTTTAATTCCCATCTTATTAGAAGGAATATTCTTTAATAAGACTATTGTATCATTTAACTTATTTAATTCTAACTGCTGGAAAATTTTGTATCCATTACCTGCTTTAATATGATCAATGACAATTCCCTTTTTTAATTTGGAAACATTAATCATTTTATTCTCCTTTCCCTAAGATTTTTAAAATCAAGGCCATTCTAACATACATACCATATTTAACCTGTTTAAAATATGCTGCTCTTTCGTCGGTATCAACCTCGGTAGCTATTTCGTTAACTCTGGGTAGAGGATGCATGACAATCATATCTTTTTTGGCCATCTTCATTTTATTGTTATCCAGGATATAATAGCCTTTTAATCGCAAATATTCCTGTTCGCTGAAGAATCTTTCTTTTTGAATTCTGGTCATATATAGAATATCTAATTTACCGATATTGTTATCCAGAGAATCTGTCTCTTCATATCTATCCTGGTTATTCTGGTTAATATCATCTCTAATATACTCTGGAATTCTGAGTTCTTCTGGAGAGATAAAAATAAAATTTATATTTGAATATTTTGATAGGATTTTTACTAAAGAATGAGTTGTTCGGCCAAATTTTAAGTCTCCACATAGTCCAATGGTTAGATTAGAAAAAGAACCTTTCAGATAACGTATGGTTAATAAATCAGTTAAGGTTTGAGTAGGATGTTGGTGACCACCATCACCGGCATTAATCACCGGGACGCTGGAATATTTTGCCGCAAGCTTTGGTGCTCCTTCTTTGGGGTGTCTTATAATAATCAAATCTACATAAGAAGAGAGAGTTTTTACAGTATCAATGAGGCTTTCTCCTTTAGAGACTGATGAGGTTTGGGCATCTGCAAATCCTATCACTTGACCTCCTAATCTCAATATAGCGGACTCAAAACTGAATTTTGTTCTGGTTGAAGGTTCATAAAAAATAGTGGCCATTAGATTTCCCTGGCATAGATTGCGGTAATCTTTTTCATTATCTATGATTTTCTGAGCAAAAGATAATAAATCTTCAATTTCTGCTAATGAAAAATCATCTATTTCAATCAAATTCCTTCCTTTTATCATTAAGACTATTCCTCCTTTTTAGTCTCTCAGGGACTAAATTAAAGTATTTATAATAAAAAAACCTTCTCGTCTATTTATACGAAAAGGTTTTTTTGTATTCTTAGTTTTATTATATTTATTTCTTTTAGATTTATGAAATTTCTCGAGCAATTGGTTATATTGGTCATTCATATTAAAGTACCTTTCTAGTATCTCGTACTAGATTAAAGATATCTCCCTAAGATGATATCTCAACTATGGTCAGTTTGTCAACTGAAAATCAAAATTTTGTTATACAAATGAAGGGGTCCAAATGAAGGAAATGAAGGTGAGAAATGACCCCTAGGCTCAGGTATTCCCTCCCCTGGAGGGAGAGGATGAGCCGGACGGCTCTAAGATGTATATCGCAGAAAGTATTTAAATTATTCTTCCCTCCCCTGGAGGGAGGGAAAGAGGGAGGGGGATTACTTTAAGACCTCACCCTCACCTAACCTCTCCCTTCTAAGGGAGAGGAATGAGCGAGGGTAATGATTTCCCTTCAAGGAAGAAGGTTGGGAGACCTTCTACTTTGATGGGAGAGGGATAAGTAACGATAATTATCTTCTTTTGAGAGAGGGAATGAATAATGATAATTTTCTTTTTCCAAGGGAAAAAAAGAGGGTCTATTTAGATTCAAGCTATTCTAAAACAAAACTCAAGGATATTTTCCTTCCTCTGGAGGGAGAGGATGAGCCGGACGGCTCTAAGATGTAGAAAGTATTTAAATTATTCTTCCCTCCCCTGGAGGGAGGGAAAGAAGGAGGGGGATTACTTTAAGACCTCACCCTCACCTAACCTCTCCCTTCTAAGGGAGAGGAATGAGCGAGGGTAATGATTTCCTTTCAAGGAAGAAGGTTGGGAGACCTTCTACTTTGATGGGAGAGGGATAAGTAATGATAATTTTCTTTTTCCAAGGGAAAAAAGAGGGTCTATTTAGATTCAAGCTATTCTAAAACAAAACTCAAGGGTATTTTCCTTCCTCTGGAGGGAGAGGATGAGCCGGACGGCTCTAAGATGTATATCGCAGAAAGTATTTAAATTATTCTTCCCTCCCCTGGAGGGAGGGAAAGAGGGAGGGGGAATACTTTAAGACCTCACCCTCACCTAACCTCTCCCTTCTAAGGGAGAGGAATGAAGATGATGATCTTCTTTTGAGAGAGGTGTAGATTCCAGGTTTGGTTTGACC
>DKFO01000062.1 GCA_002452835.1 Candidatus Atribacteria bacterium UBA6794
GAATCAATATCAGACCGGCTTTAGAAAAAGGTTTAATAGTTATTAGTGACCGATATTTTGATTCCACCACTGCTTACCAGGGCTTCGGTCGGGGAATCAATATGGATATAATTGAATATCTAAATAAATTTGCTGTGGAAGAGGTAATACCCGATTTAACCTTTTTTTTAGATGTTGATGCTGAAATAGGCTTAAAGCGGGCTACTGCCTTTGGTAAAGGAACAGAATTACGTTTTGAAGACGAATTTTTACAGAAAAAAGAAGTTGATGGTAAATTATTTTTAAATAGAGTGAGAGATGGTTATTATCAAATTGCCAAACAAAATCCAGAGAGAATTAAAATTATAGATACCAATCGTGATATTAGTTTGGTTTTAAATGATATTATCAAGGTATTAGCTACACGATTATCTAAGAAGTTTAACAAAGAGTTGATTTTAGAACTCTAAATCTTAATTAAATTTAAATTAGCAACAAACAGTAGAAAATTATATTGAATATGATTGATTTTGAAAAGATAGTTGGGCAGGAAAAGCCCATTCAAATATTAAAAAATATAATAAAATATAACAGGATTGGACATGCCTATCTTTTTACCGGAGAAGAGGGTATTGGTAAGAAGATGGCTGCTATAGCCTTTGCGAAGGCCATAAACTGTACTTGTTTATCTGAAGAGCAAAACCCCTGTAACAAGTGTGCATCCTGCCTGAAAATTGAGAGAGGTATCCATCCCGATTTTAACATCATCTCCTCACTTGATTCAGTTATAACTATAGGTCAGATTAGAGAAATAAAAAAAAGCATTTATTGGCAGCCTTTAGAAAGTAGAAAAAAAATTATTATAATTGATGATGCTCACCGAATGAATAGCGAGGCTTCCAATTCACTATTAAAAATATTGGAAGAACCACCTGAATTTGCTGTTTTGATTTTAATTACCGCGTCCCCCAATATTCTTTTACCAACTATTATCTCCCGTTGCTCTAAATTAATTTTTAAGCCAGTAACAGCAGAGCAACAAAAAGAGATACTAGCCAAGATGAATTTAGCAGTTGACGAAAAACATCTGGAGAAAATTCTTCTACTTTCAGCGGGGAGTCCTGGTAAGGCAGTCCAATTAGCTACACAGCAATGGAAAATGGAAGAGAAGGACCGATATATTGATTGGTTAGTGAAGAGGAAACCAGAAATGATCATCCAGGGCATGTTTGATTCCCATGATGAAATAATAGTTGATAATAAGAATTCTTTTTTGGATTTTATAGAGATAATGGTTTTATGGTTCCGTGATATACTTTTTCTTAAGATGGGATTAGAGGAGAATAAATTATGTTTTTCTGACCGATTAGTAGATTTGGAGAATTTTGCCAAATATTATTCCCAGGAGAGATTGCTTTTTATTTTAGAATACTTAATAGAGATACCAGAAAAACTGGAAAAACATATTAACCCGAAAACGCTATTAGAAAATATTTTAATACAGATAGGTGATTAATAATGCCCAGAGTTATTGGAATACAATTTTATAATTCAAACTTTATATACTATTTTAAACATGGAAAATATGTCCTGGAGGTAGGAGACCTTTGTGTGGTAAAAACTTCTCTGGGACTTGATATTGGTAAGGTGGTAACACCTATTTTATATCTCAAATCAGAAGAATTGGAAGAACCTTTAAAAAAGATTTTGCGAAAGGCAACACAGCATGATATTGAAAAATGGAAGAGTATCCAGATAGATGAACAAGATGCCCTTAGAATATGTCAAGAAAAGATCAAAAAATATAACTTAGATATGCATCTCATTAATTGTAAATATTTATTTGATAAAAGTCGTCTTATCTTTTATTTTTATGCTGATAATCGGATAGATTTCCGGGAATTGGTTAAAGAATTAGCTTCTCTATTTAAGACTAAAATAGAGCTAAAACAGATAGGAGTTAGAGATAAAGCAAAAATGGTAGGAGGACTGGGTATCTGTGGAAGACCATTATGTTGTTCCAGCTTTCTGACTGAATTTAAACCAGTACCTATTAATGTGGCAAAAATGCAAAGTGTTGCCCTAAATCTATCTAAGGTATCAGGAACCTGTGGTCGATTAAAGTGTTGTCTTAATTTTGAAGCACAATTTTATAAAGAAGAATTAAAAAATTATCCCAAGTTAGGTACTCAAATAAAAACCAAAGGAGGCAAAAAGGGAAAGGTAATAGAAGTTAATATATTGAGTCGTTATCTAGTTATTGAAACGATAGAAAAAGAAGACAATGAACATATCAAAAACAGAATTAAGATATCACTTGAAGAATGGCAAGAGAATCATAATCAGTGGAATAAGGAAAAGATTAATGCCGAAAATAAATCTACAACCGGCGGAAATAATTGAAACACTGGGTAAATATCAGGTAAAAGTTATCCAGGATAAGAGTGGTTATTGTTTTTCAATTGATTCCATTCTATTATCGCAATTTGTGAAAGTTAAGAATAGAGAAAAGATTATGGACTTAGGAACTGGTTGCGGAATTATACCCTTGCTGATTTACCATCCCCAAAAAAATAATATTATCTATGGGGTGGAGATTCAGGAAAAATTGGCTTCCTTAGCGAAAAGAAATGTATCTCTGAATAATCTGGAAAATCAGATATATATTCTTCAGGATAACATCAATACCCTTAAAGAAAAATTTACCGGTGAATTTTTTGATGTTGCTATTGCCAATCCTCCTATCTCTTTCTTTGAAAG
>DKFO01000066.1:0-307 GCA_002452835.1 Candidatus Atribacteria bacterium UBA6794
AGGGGAAGGATTCCCCTTGAATATAGTAATTTCACAAGAAATTACTATATTATTATTAAAAATACCAAAGATAAGATAAGAAGCGGATTATAAAATATTAATATTAAATCTTGATTTTATTTCAGGGGTTCTCAAGGGGAAGGATTNNGGGGAAGGATTCCCCTTGAATATTGAAATTTCTTAAGGAATTTCAATATTTATTAAAAATATGAAGATAAATTATTAAGGATCATATATAAAATAGAGATTATTAAATATTAAATCTTGATTTTATTTCAGGGGTTCTCAAGGGGAAGGATTCCCCTTG
>DKFO01000066.1:470-1411 GCA_002452835.1 Candidatus Atribacteria bacterium UBA6794
TTATTTATGGAACTGGAGTTAACTATCCCTATATATTGGTAAAATTAAGCGGTGAAAAAATTGATAATAATGGTGGTATTTCAGCTGGCATGAGTGGAAGTCCAGTTTATTTAGATGGCAGATTAGCCGGGGCGATATCTCATGCCTGGGAAATGAGTGAACATAATTTATGTCTTATAACACCAATTGGTGCTATGCTTAACTTATTTGACTATATCCAAAATGGAAATAAAGATATATATTCCAATTCTTTTCTACCCAATAATGATAGTGTTTCCATACCTTTAGATTGTCTACTGCAAGGAAAATTAGGAAAGAGTAAATCAATATTTAAAAAAATAAATCACATTTCAACAGAAAATCAAAATATAGAACTTAATTTCCAGTATCTTCAATCACCATTACTTATAAGTGGATTAGATGGTCGTGCCAGTGAGTATATAACAGATCTTCTTAAAAAACAAAATATAGTTTTTTTACAAAATATTCCTGAGTATCAGAATATTAAAAAAGAGTTAGAAATTAGTTCATATATGAAAGAGTTAGAACCTGGTTCTGCTATTGGGGTACAATTGTCTACTGGCGATATAAGCATTATTGGAATTGGCACAGTAACCTATGGCCGGGATGGTTACCTGTTATCATTTGGTCATCCTTTCCTCCATCATGGTGATGTTTCCTATCTTTTTTCTTCAGTTTATATCTATCATAGCTTTCCCAGTATTATTATGCCCTTTAAAATTGGTTCTCCTTATCTACTATTAGGTGAGGTAATACAGGATAGAAGTGCTGGGATTTTAGCAAAATTAAATCATTTTCCCCATATTATTTCTTGTCAAATAAAGGTGTGTGATTTAGATCGTGACTTAGAAATGACTAGTGCTGCCAAAATAGTATCACAAAAAGAAATTGTGGGGAGTATAATACCAGCATTCTTAATT
>DKFO01000066.1:1440-3518 GCA_002452835.1 Candidatus Atribacteria bacterium UBA6794
ACTATTTAAGCCATAAAAATATGTTTTTTAGTGAAGGTGATATAGCAATACAATGTAGTAAAGATTTTAATGAGTTATTTGATCTATTGAGTTACAATTTTACAGAAAAAATAGAATTAAGTGAAATTAAATTCAATATTACTATTAAAGAACAAGATCAAAGAGCTATAATTAAAGAAGTTAAATTGGATAAAACCGAATATAATCCAGGTGATAATTTAGAAGCTAAAGTAACAATTCAACCATTTAGACAATCTGATGAACAAAAATTGATCAAGATAGAGTTGCCTAACGATATTAAATCGGGCAATGCACTATTGATTGTTAAGGGTGGAGCATCTAAAGAAGAAATCAGGGATAAAGCCTTTTCTCAGAATGATAGTCCATATTTATTAAGTGGATGGAATGAACTCCAAACATATATTGAGAAAAAAGAAAAAAATAACCAAATAATTGCTGAGCTAATTTTATTTGGTGAAGATGAAAAGACAGATCTAATCAGTAATAGTAATAAAGAAGATTTAGAAAATAACTTAAAAGTAATCCTGGATACTGATTTTGTAATAGACGGATATCATGAGATATTTTTTAATATTAAAAATAAAGAAAAATCGGAGTAAAATAAATCCATGAGTAATTTTGCCATTATTCCAGCTGCAGGGAATGGGGAGAGACTAAATAATTTTGATAGTAAAGTATTAGCAATGATTTTGGGGAAACCATTGCTCTGCTATACCTTAGATATATTTGAAGAAACGGATAAGATTGATGAAATTATATTGGTTATTAGAAAAAAGGATTACCCAAAAATCGAAGAAGAGGTAATAAATAAAAATAGATATAAAAAAATAAAAAAAATTGTAACCGGTGGTTTGACCAGGCAGGAATCTGTTTATCATGGATTGATGGCTATTACAGAAAAAGATGGGATAGTTTGTATTCATGATGGAGCTCGTCCCTTAGTAAAAAAATGGATGATCGAAGAGAGTATAGAGAGTATAGAGAGTATAAGAATAACTGATAACCATGATGGAGTAATATTAGCGGTTCCAGCTACTGACACGATCAAGATGGTAAAATTGCCAGATATGGTAGTAGAAAAAACAATTGATCGAAATAAATTTTGGACTATTCAAACTCCCCAGACTTTTAAGCTTGGACGTATTAGAGAGTTATATGAAAGAGCAATAGAAGAAGGTTTGATGGTAACTGATGATGCCTCTATTTTAGAATACTACGGAGGTAAAGTAGGGATTATCCGTGGTTCTGAAGAAAATATTAAAATTACTACCATAGTTGATTTGAAGTTAGCAGAAGTTTTGCTAAAAAGAAATTATAATGGAGAATATGATAGATAAGATTGTTAATTTAAAAAGTTACGCCAAAATTAATTTATATTTAAATATTAGTAAAAAATTGGAGAATGATTACCATAATATTGAAACTATCATTCAAACTATAAATCTATATGATGAAATTAGCATAAAAAAAATTAAGGAACCTTATATTTATATTGAATGCAATAACCCTGAGGTACCAATTGGGAAGGATAGCATGCTCTATCGCGCTGTGGAAATGTTACCAAAAAATGAAGAGAAAGGGTTAGCGATATCTATTTATAAGCGTATACCTCTTGCTGCTGGTTTAGGTGGGGGATCATCAAATGTAGCTACCGTTTTAATGGGTATTTGTAAACTATTTCACTTAAAACTAAGCTTATCTCAACTTATAGACTTGGGAACACAATTGGGAATGGATATTCCTTTTTTTCTGGTTAGAGGCACTGTCTATGCTAAAGGTAGAGGGGAAATTATGTTTCCACTTAAATCTATTTTCCCACCAATTCCTCTCTTGTTAATTAATCCTGGTATTAAAATTTCTACCAAATGGGCTTATCATCGCTTTGATGAGGAAAGCAACAAAACTACTTTTCATTCTACTACACCTGATTTAAAAGTTGATTATTTAATAAATAGCAATAAGACTATTAAACCATCTGAAATTTATAAAAACATCTATAATAGCTTTGATTCCATTATTTCTAAAGAATATTCTATTGTTGGGAAAATAAAAAAGCA
>DKFO01000031.1 GCA_002452835.1 Candidatus Atribacteria bacterium UBA6794
CTTTATTAGTCTTAATTGTTTATTATTTATAATTCATCAATAATATATTTATACAAGTAAAAAAGATTGCTTGTTGGAAACTTAAATTTTTAGATTCTCACTATTTTTCATTGATTATAGAATTGATATTTCTTCTTTATTTTCTCACGCATTTTAGAAACCATAGTATGCGAAATGCCTAATTCTCTACCAATCTCTCGATTGGTAAGGCCCTTTAAGCGGAAATTAAGCAGAGTCTTTTCTTTCCTGGATAATTTTTTACTAAACTCATCATAGTATAAATACTCCTCAAGGGTATAATTATTGGGATAATCAACTATTGATGGTATTTTTTCTTTTATTTTTTTATTTTGCACTTCACGGTTTAGATAATCATGTGCTTGATAATCAATGACCTGTTTAATATTTTTCCTGATATAATTTTTTAAATAATAATAACATCCTTGTAAGATATAGCTATCATTTTTATCTCTTAACTGTCCATTTTTATTCTGTAGCCATAAATACAATAATACTTCTTGATAAAGGTCATCGCTGTCAATATATTGATAATTGATATTTAACTTTCGAATAATAGCTTTAAGCTGATATCTTATATTATTTATAATCTCATTTAATGTTCTTCCGGCACTCATCTAAATTCACATTTAATTAATAACTTTTTCAAGTAGAGCAGAAGCTGTCATATTTGTTACCTTAGCATTAACCAATTAAATTTTTTCCTTTATCAAATCTTCCGAACGGTCGAAAGGAATACGATAAATTGCTAATATTTCTTGCTGGCCAGCTAAGGCTTCTGCTTTATCCATAATAACTTTTCTGTTATATTGGTCTTCTAAAATAACAAATGAGTCCTGGCAATTTTCAATTTTTTCTACCAAATCTCGCATATTCCAGATCCTCTCCCCATTTACCCGCTCTACTACCCAACTACTGATACTTTGGTAACCCTGATTCACATCGGCAGCTAACACTTTTAATAGAACTACCACCTGCTGGTCTTCTCTCTCAGGAATATTATTCAAGAGGCGGCATACCAATTCTCTGGGGGCAAGCTGTAACCATTGGTTCCCCCAGATATTTAATAAATCCTTGGTAAGCGGGCAAAAAACTAAACCACCATAGATATAATAAGTGGGAAGGGTCTCATATTGTTCCATAGGAACCAGAAGGTCTTTGGTTAAGGAACGAAAGAGGTTAACCTTTATTTCCTTTTTCACCCCTTCTCTTAAAACAGTTAACTCAAGATCTTCACCAATCTGCTTCTGTTGAATAACATAATTTAGGCTAGTTCTCTCATTGGAACGAAATTCGACCGTTCCATCATTACCAATGGGGTAATCTTCAATAAAAAGTACCACATCACCGACTTCTAAAATGCCATCAGCTGGAGAACCAGGCACAATCTGGTTAATCAGTACCCCGCTCATCTCGGTCTCCATTTGATAATATCTCCGCAAACTCTCATTTTCCATATCCTGGATACTTATACCCAGGCTGGGATAACCATCAAGAGTGCCATCCTCTAAATCAGTAAAAAAATGGCGAATAACCGGAACGGGAACCATATAACCAATATTTTGAGCAGAAGGGATTCCCTGCATCACTACTCCTACAATTTTATCATCTACCAAAACCGGCCCACCACTGTTACCGGGATTAATTGCTGCATCAATTTGCCCGGCTAAAAAGATAGAAGAACTATGCACATAAGGCTGGTGTTCAATACGGGAAATTACTCCCTTGGTAATACTTAAGGTGTCTCCACCCAGAGGGAAGCCATATACCAGTACTTCTTGTTGAGTCTCGGGCAATTCACCAAAGGATAAAGCTGGTCTACCAGCAAAAAATTCAGGTTCTTCTACCGTTAACAAGGCTAAATCAGTTAAATGGGAAACGGCTACCACCTTTGCTCGGTATCTTTGGGTATCTCCGTATTTGCGAACCTGTAAAAAAGTTTGATCACTTACTACATGGGCATTAGTCAGGATTAAATTATTTTCTATTATACATCCTGAGCCAGAGCTGGCTCGCGGTCCTTGCATGCTCCAGGGATTGTAATAATCAGGAGAATTACTTACCGTATAAACTTTTACAATGGCTTCTCGGACATCAGGAACATCAGTAGCTGCTAAGGAGATAGCCCCTTGAGCAATAAGTATGAAGAAAAGAATAACCATGATTATGATTATTAATTTTCTATCTTTTGAAATTAATTCCTTTTTTGATAACATTATTCCCGCTCCTCTTAAATTTTTGAATATCTTTATACCATATTTATAATTATAATTCCATGTTATCACTATATCACTATTGGTCAGTATAGCAAGAAATATTTACCCCATACTCACCCACAACATTTTACCTTCTTCAAAAAGTGGCTTAATCATCTGTCTATCACTCAAGTAGCTCAAATGAGCTGAAACGGTAATATGGGTCAGGACATATTGTACGCTGGAAAGCTGTAGTTTATAGTCTCTAACTAATAGTTGTAATATGTTCTCTCGAGAGGAAGGTTTGGCACAATAGTTGATAATTTTCTCATTGATTTTTTCTATTTGTTCTCTGTTTACTCGAATAAGGTCGCCAATATTCTCTGTAGGCTGAGCATGAGCAGGAACAAAAAATTGTGCTGAACATTTTTCTAAAAAAGAGTAGGTCTCCAGTGCCTTCTCAATATTGCTTTTTACCGTTAAACTATATTTATTAATGATATCGGAAGAAAAGAGACTATCGGCAATAAAAAACACCTCATCAGGAGTCTTTACTCCAATCATTTGTAAAAAATGTCCTGGCAAGGGGTAAGCCTGTAAAGGGGTATCCGCAATAATACCTTCAGTATTGATAATATGAGTTACCTTCGAAGGTTGTGCTTGTAAAAATTTATTTCTTAGTGCTTTAAAGGGAAAGGCCCCCCACAATAAGAATGGTTCCAAGTAAGGTTCATTAATCCATACTGATTCTAGAGCGGTAGCTAAAATGTCACAACCAGTCTTTTTCTGCAAGTAGGCATTTCCACCAATATGATCAGCATTGGAATGAGTATTAATAATTTTTCTTAATCTCCATCCTTTTTCTTCCAGAAGCCGGTATACCTTTCTTCCTGCCGATTCGTCATTCCCACTATCAATTAAAATAACCTCTCCATCTGCTACCAAAAGACCAAGATTGGTTGGACCAGGAATATAGTAGGTATTTTCCGTAATTTGTTTTAATTCCATATTTCACCCCTTAACACTCATTAAAATTATTCCATTTAGAAACAAGATATTCAAGGGGAATCCTTCCCCTTGAGAACCCCTTAAAGAAAATTCAATTCTAAGAAAATGCTATCTTGTTTGATAAACAAGATATTCAAGGGGAAT
>DKFO01000071.1:0-23888 GCA_002452835.1 Candidatus Atribacteria bacterium UBA6794
TTTATCAACTTTTCTATTATTTACGCTATATTTAGTTTTTAGAAATTACAGAATTTTGTTTTAGAATAAATATATTGTCAAAGGCAATAAAAGTAGCCTGTCCCTTTTACTCCTTTATTTTACCTATGGATGAAGAAATAATTTATCACCCTCTCCCTCCCCTCTCCCCTCGAGGGAGAGGGTTAGGGTGAGGGGGGGGTAAGGTTAGTCATTGCTAGCCTGTCCCCTTTTCTCTGCCTCTGGACGGTTCCCTGCCTCAGATATTCTACTTTAATGAAACAGAGAACCGTCAGACTGTGTGAAAAATCATTTTGAAAATTACTTGCCTCCACTTACCCCAATTATTAACTTTATAATTGGGAATAGGTATATAAAAATAGGGTAAAATATAATATTATCCTCCACTTCAATACTATATTTTGCCAAAAAGGGGACTTTTCACACAGTCTGCCGTCCCCTGTTCTATGTTCTACTACCCTGTTTTAGTTATTCGCCATGCTTTTTCCAATTGGCTCACTGCTAAATTGATCCATTGATTAACCTTCAAACGATTACCCTTTACTATTCCAATATACTGGAATGGTATGCCCTCGCCTAGGGCAGCTTCTATAAACTTTTCAGAATGGGTAGGTGAAATACTAATCACCATACGGGATTGGGTTTCTCCGAACAGACAGCAATCAGAACGAAGATCCGATTTTAGTTCTACCTCCGCCCCTAAACCATTAGCCAAGCATGATTCAGCCAGAGTTATAGCTAGGCCTCCTAAAGAACAATCGTGCGCCGAAGCTAAAAATCCCCCTTCTATCATCACTCGACAAAAATTTTGAATCTTTTTCTCTTTCGCAAAATCAAGAGCAGGGGGGAATCCACACTTTAATTTATGGACTACTTCCAGATATTCACTCCCTCCTAACTCCTCTTCACTTTCACCCAAAAGAAAGATGAGGTCATTTTCTTTTTTAAAAGCTAAGGTACAAATCTGTCTATAATCACCGACCACACCCACCATCCCCACTATGGGGGTAGGATCAATGGATTTACCTTCCTTTTCATTGTATAAACTGACATTACCACTAATAACCGGGGTCTCAAAAAATCGGCAGGCTTCCGATAAACCCTCTATGGCCTGCTCCAGTTGCCAGTAACTAGCCCTATTTTCTGGTGCTCCGAAATTAAGACAATCCGTTACTGCTTTAGGTTTAGCCCCCTTACAGGATAAATTCCTGGCAGCCTCTGCTACGGCAATCCGTGCTCCTTGCCGGGGATCAAGAAAACAATATCTACCATTACCTTCGGTAGTTAAAGCCAGAGCTTTTTTACTTCCTTTAATTCTCAAAATTGCCGCATCATCTCCCGGTGGAATTAGGGTATTGGTCTGCACCAGATAATCATACTGCTGGTATATCTCTTCCTTGCTAGATAAGTTAGGCAAGGCAAGTAAATTAAGTAAGATCTGATTATAATCATCAAATTCCTCAATCTCTTTTAAATCAAGATGATTAACTTTTTCCATCCCTTCTGGTCTTTTGGCCTCTCTTTTAATAACCGGTGCCCCTCCCACCAGAGAAGGAAGGGGTATACTTGCTACCTGGCGTCCTTGATCTTTAATGGTGAAACTTTGTTCCTCGGTAACTTTCCCGATAATAGCCGAATCTAAATCCCATCTCTTTAAAGTGTTTAAAACCCTTTCCTCTTTCCCTTTTTCTACTACTACCACCATTCTCTCCTGGGATTCAGATAATATAATTTCAAAAGGGCTCATTCCCATTTCCCTTTGGGGAACCCTTGATACCTCTACCTCTATTCCACTTTCCCCCCGGGCGGCCATTTCACTTAAAGAACTGGCTAAACCAGCTGCGCCACAGTCCTGTAGGCCAACTACTTCCTCAAATTGCGCCAATTCCAGACAAGCCTCCAGTAATAACTTACCAGTAAAAGGATCACCTATTTGAACCGCAGGACGATCTTCATCCGATTGCTCGCTCAATTGCACTGAAGCAAAGGCAGCACCACCAATTCCGTCCCGACCAGTCTTAGCCCCAATCAAAATAACTGAATTACCGACTCCTTTTGCCACCGCTCGCACAATCTCTCCCTTTTTTACTAAACCTACCGCCATTACATTTACTAAGATATTACCTTGATAACTACCGGAAAAAACGGTTTCACCAGCCACCGTAGGCACCCCTATGCAATTCCCATAAAAAGAAATACCTCCTACTACACCTGAATAGAGGTACTGGGTGAGATTTTCTTGAAAATTGCCAAAACGAAGTGAATCAAGAAGGGCAATAGGTCGAGCCCCCATAGTAAAAATATCTCTTAGAATGCCACCTACGCCGGTAGCTGCCCCCTGGAAGGGTTCCACCGCAGAGGGATGATTATGACTTTCTATCTTCATCACTATCAATTCTTCTTCCCCAATATCAATGATACCCGCATTCTCTCCTGGTCCTTGCACCACCCAAGAGGCTTCAGTAGGTAACCTCTTTAATAAAGAACGACTATTTTTATAACTGCAATGCTCACTCCACAGAACGGAAAAGATGCCCAATTCCAGTTCATTAGGTTCACGATTTAGAGCCTGGCAGATTAACTGATATTCTGTAGAGGTTAAGTTCCACTTTTGCCAGAATTTCTTTTCTTTAAATTTTTCCATAAGCGAATATTACCTGCTCCTACTCCCTTATTTATCCTTCCTTAGGTCTTCTTAGGTCTCAGGGCAAAACTTTCTCCTTTGCCTTTACTTTAGCTGAATAACTATTGATTCAAACAATAAACGACCATCGAGGGAAGCCAAACATTCTTCCATGGCCCTTTCAGGATGGGGCATTAAACCAACTATATTTCTTTCTCTATTACATATCCCAGCAATATTGGATAGGGAACCATTGGGATTAGCCTCCCGGGTAATCTCTCCGCGGGCATCACAGTAACGAAATAAAACCTGGTGGTGGTTTTCTAATTCAGAAATGGTTTCTTCATCCGCATAATAGCAACCTTCTCCATGAGCAATAGGTATCTTTAATACTTGTTCTTTATGATATAGTTTAGTAAAAGGGGTATCTATATTTTCCACTCTGATAGTTTGCTGGCGGCAGATAAAATGCAGGCACTCATTCCTGATTAAGGCGCCAGGTAACAGTTTTGCCTCAGTTAGCACCTGAAAGCCATTACAAATACCCAGTACCAAGCCACCTTTTAGCGCAAAATCTATAACCGCAGTCATAATAGGGGAATAACGGGCAATAGCCCCCACTCTCAAATAATCACCATAGCTAAATCCCCCGGGAAGAACGATACAGTCATACCCCTTTAGATTATGTTCTTTTTCTTTATGCCAGATCATCTCTACTGGTGCCTTCAAAATATTTTTGAGGGCATAATAACAATCATAATCGCAATTTGAACCAGGAAACTGGACTACCCCAAACTTCATTATTTTATTACCTCTATTCTATTCCTCTCTTGCCTCAATTTCATAATCAAAATCTTCAATAACCGGATTGGCCAGTAGTTTTTGACTCATATCCCTGACTTCTTTTTCTACCTCCTCTCGGGATTCACCATCAAGCTTAAGCTCTATTAATTTACCAATTCGGACTTCCTTTACCTGGTGAAACCCCAAAGCAAGTAGAGCTTGCTGGGTAGTTTTACCCTGAGCATCAAGAACACCCTTTTTTAATCTAACCTTAATTTTCACTAACCACATACCCAATAACTCCTTAATTAATTTCTATCCCTTGATTACTACAATTCCTGTATTAGTTAGGAAGCCATTTATTAGTATCATTTATTATTAGTAAATCCTTAAATTTATTTAATAAAATTATAAATTTCTTGTAATACCTCAGTAAGAGGAGGAATACCTCCAAACCATTCCTTACCGGTTAACTCATTGGCAAAGGCCAGATAAATCCAGGATACTAATAGTTTTAGTCTGGGGGGTAAGGGTGGCGGCCCTTGTTGCACTAATTCTTTCCAGTGAGCACGATCTTTTTCTTTGGCCTTCCCGATCTCCCGATACCAATCACTTTTGCGGTAATAAATACGGGCAATTTCTTTACTAACCGGTATTCCTTGATAGGTAAAGCGGCATTCATCCAGGGTGCCAATTACATCAACTAAAACAATATTCTGCTTTTCATCGAGGGCAAATTCCAATTTACCATCTTCATTTTTAAGACCAATTTTTTGGACCTCTTTACTGATCATCTGATTAACTCTTAAAGTTAGCGCCTTTATCTCTGCCATTTTCCCCTCTGGTAGCTGGGAAATCTCTTGCGCCTCTTGCCAGCTTAGGTAACGGTCAGAGGCCTCCAGTTTGGTAGAAACATCCAGAAAAGGTTTTTTTAAATCAGCCCCCTCCTCGGGAATTCTATCCAGACTTAATTCCTCCAGAGTTAATTTTCCTTTTTTTAAACGCTCAAATACACTCGAGCCTCGAGAGAGAGTATTACGATAGATAATTTCCAGAGGGATCAAATAATTTCCCTTTTCCTCCTTATAAATACTATAGTCATAAGTGTTTTTTTCGGTCAGTCGTGGCTCCAATACTCTATAAAGTTTGGTTTCTAAAATATTAACCGGTTGAGTAGCCTCAGAAAGAGATTTTACCTCTTCCTCTTCCTCTTCCACCATACCTAAATAGTGAGTCCCGAGACCCGCTTTTTCCAATTTTTCAAAAAAATAGGCCGCCGAAATACATAATGCCGCTCCCTTTTGGTCAATATGGTCGGGCATCTCACCCCAATCAAAAACAGAGTAACGATCGGAAAAGATAAATCTTCCCCGTCCCGGCTCTTCTTTGGTAGGGGCTTTTAAAACTACTAAGTCCTTTACACTACCCATCTTGTCACTCCTTCTATTCTATAATTTTGATCGATTCCTCCGTTAATTTCTAATGTTTTTATGTACTACAAATCATCAATTTTTATTTCTTCATCTTTAAAAAATATTGGTGAATTCTTAAATCACTTCCTAATTCGGGATGAAAGGAGGAAACC
The DNA here is from genome assembly GCA_002452835.1 of Candidatus Atribacteria bacterium UBA6794. Taxonomy (GTDB): domain Bacteria; phylum Atribacterota; class Phoenicimicrobiia; order Phoenicimicrobiales; family Stramentimicrobiaceae; genus Oleihabitans. The sequence continues at coordinate 5,010 of DKFO01000071.1, forward strand.
AGAATATTCCCCTCTCGAGCCAATACAATATTTTGATTAAAATAAGCCAACTTTTGGACACCTTCCCCTGCTTCCGTTATATAGGGAGCTCTAATAAAAATACCCCTAAAAGAAGGTGGAGTAATTCCCGTGATATCAAGTTCTGCTTCAAAACTTTCAATCTGTCTCCCAAAGGCGTTTCTCCGGACCGTAATGTCAATTAATCCCAAAGTAGATTGTTCTTTTCCCTCGATTTTCTTTGCCAGCAAAATCATGCCGGCACAAGTCCCAAAAATAGGAATATTGGTACGATTATATAGTTTGATAATTTCTTCATCTAATTGACTTTTATTCATTAGCTTGCCAATCGCGGTACTTTCTCCGCCTGGTATTATCAAACAACTTATCTGCTTCAATTCCGCTCTCGTTTTTACCGCTATCCCTTCCTGTCCACATTGCTTAAGCATCTCTAAATGTTCTAGAAAGGCACCCTGTAAAGCTAAAACTCCTATTTTCATCTATAGTAAACCTCAAATGCAAAAATCTTAATCATGTTGGTCAAAAAAATCAGAGGATAGAGTCTGGCAAATATTTACCTTTTATCCTCACCTGTAGTTTTTACACACTTTAATTATTGTAGTATAACACAACCCAATATATTATAGCTATATCTTTTAGCCAAATAAATGGAGAGGTTATTCAATCTGGGAAAGATTACTGGCGAGGTATTTACTATAGAGATGAGAGGATAAATTAGCTCGCCTAACTCTGGGGGTAATGGTCTAATTATATAGTGATGAGTTGATTTAAGCTCTCGCCTCTCTCCTGGTTAACCGGACTAAACCTAAATCTTTTTTTTTATAGAGCCTTATACAGGCTTCTACTACTTTGGGCTCATAGAGGCTGCTTTTTATGGGAATAATCTTAATCTATAATTTGGTTTAATAGCTATATAAAGGTGAATTATTAAACTATGTATAGAGTATTAATCTGTTTTATCATATTCCAGGTAAAAATTAATCTGCTCAATATTTAATTTACCTGCCACAGCTATAATCCTGGCTACATATTCAAAATCAACTTCTTTATCAGCATAAACTTCGATACCGTCCAATTTTTCTTTAGTCTCTTCCCTTAAATAATCTTCCAGTCTATCCCAAGGAATAAATTGGTCTTGAACATTTACCTTGCCTGTCTTATCAAGATAAAGAATAATGGTATGCTTTTCTACTTCTTCTAACTTAAGATCCACTTGTGGTAAGCTAATAGTTGCCCGTATCTCATCAGTATTAGTTTTAAAGGTAGAAGCAACTAAGAAAAAAATTAATAAAAGAAATACCACATCAACCATTGAGGCTATATTTATCTCCAGAGCTAACTTTTTAATCTTGTATTTGTGCACCTACTTCACCTAATTTCTGAACATAATGGATTAATTCTAATTCTCTTTTTTCGGTATGCACCGTTATATGTTCAATTTTATTCATAAAATAATAGTAGGCTGCCAAAGTGGGAATAGATATGCTTAAGCCAAAAGCAGTAGTAATCAAAGCCTCGGATATGCCTTGTGCTAATTGCTGAGATTCAAGTTGCAGTGATAAAAAGTGAAATGTTTTTATCATACCGGTTACTGTTCCCAGTAAACCAAGTGATGGACTCATTATACCAATAAAATGGAGCAGGGGTAGTCGTCTTCCCATTTCAGGTAACTCAGACATTTTAACTTCTTCTATTTCTCTTTCTATATCCGGATAACCATTTTCCCAATTTTCTATACCTCTGGCTAAAATTCGATAAATCGGACTCTTGTTCTTATTAAATAATACCAGGATTTCTTTTGTATTCCCCTCTCTAATACTTAATTTAACATGATTCATAAGTCTTTCTGGTATTTCCAATCTTATACGTTTAAAATATATAAAGCGCTCCAGTATGATAGCCAGAGCAATCACGGAAAAGACTAATAAAGGATACATTACCACTCCACCTTGTTTAATAAATTCATTCATTTAGAGCACCTCTTTATATAATTTTATATAATCATTGCAAACGAAATACTATCGGAATCAATACCCAGGAGTCTCTTTTGCTATCACCTGATTGGGCAGGTTTAAATTGCCATTGATAAATAGATTGCTTAGCTGATTGATCAAAATTTTGATAACCGGAGGAAGTATATACTTCTACCTCAATAACTTTACCTTCTCTACTAATCAATACCTTTAATTGAACCTTCCCCTCAATGCCTCTCTTTCTTAAATTTTCAGGATATTCCGGCAAAGGGGAAGAAATAACAATTGGTGGAATAATATGGGTACTCCCAAAATCGGATTGGGTAAAATCAAGAGGGGTATTTTCCTGTTTAGCTTGATTACTTTCATTTATTGGTTCCCTTTCTATAGACGAAGATGGGAATAAATCAACAGCCCTTTTTTCTTCTGGTATAATTTTATCTTCATTAATAATATCTTTGTTTTTTTCTTTGCTACTAGATTGCAGAACTTCTTCATTAATTTGAATTTCTTCTTCTCTCTGTTCTAGTTTCTTCCCCAATTTGATAGTCTCTTTATTTATTTCTTCATCTGCTATACTAATATAATCCTCCTGAATAACCTGCTCTTCTTCTTTTTTTATTTTTATTTCATTATTTTCTATTATATTTTCTTGCTTCTCTGCTATTTTTTTCGTTTCCAATAAATTGCCATTAATAATATCCTGAACAATCTCTTCCTGATCATCTTCTTCTGCTGAGCTATTCTTTCCCTCTATATTTATATCCTTTTTTTCTTCCATAATAATCTCGGAAATATCTTTACTATCTTTACCATCCTGCCGATATTGAGCCGCTGTTTCCCTTATTGGTTGAGAAAAAAAATCTGAGCTATAAAACACCAGCTCGGCAGAGACTGAGGTTTTTTGTTCTTTTCTCTCTTGAAGTTTCCAGATATCAAAAATATTAGAAAAAATATTGCCTACCCAAAGATGGATGAACAACGAAATAATTATTAAAACAAAAAATAATCTATTATTCATTTCCCCTATAACTGAAAAATAAAAAATGAAAGGGAGAGACAACGTTTAAAGTGTCTACCTGTCTACCCCCTTTCTTATCTAATTTAAAAATCAGTACTAATTCCTATTAAAAATGTTCTTCCCTGGATAGGATAGCCACTGACTAATTCAGTTTTTTGATTAAATAAATTTTTAATACTAAAGTTCAAATTAACTTTACGATTATCTTCCTCATCAACGGTCAGCTCTCTAGAAATATTGGCATCAAAAAGATAATAATTTTTTAAATTATCTGGCCGGCCAGAAACAATACATCCATCTATTCCGAGGGTAAAATCATCATTATTGTTACCTACTTGGTCAGTATAATTTAAACCAAAGCCAATTTTATGGTGGGGTTTTAATTGATTATCCGTATCAAGGTCCCGAGCATCCAGGTAAGTATAATTAATATTTCCTGAGAAGTGTTCATCAAATTTCTTTTTCAAAATCACTTCCACCCCATCTACCCGGGCAGAACCGATATTAGAAGGTCGCCATACTCCAACATCGTCAGGTGCCCAGTTAATTAACTGGCTGACATTTTTTCTAAAAATGTTGAATTCGGCCTGTATATCTCCCTCTTCATTCCAATAACACAATCCTGCTTCATAAGCCCAGGCTGTTTCTGAAACTAAATTTGGGTTCCCCCCAACATAACCATCTTCTGGCCAATAAAGGTCATCAAAGGTAGGTGCTCGGTAAGCACGACTAAGCGAGGCATGAAAACTAACCTCTTCTCCCAAACGGTAATTCATCCCTACTCTAGGATTAAATTGGCTACCGAACAATTCATTATAATCATAACGTAGACCAGCAGTTATTTTTAAATCATCTTCATCAGCAGGTCGCCAGGTATTCTGAACAAAGAGTGCACCATTGATAGCCTGGTGATTACCAATATCTGTACTGCTAATAATGTTATTTATTAATTCACCGCCCCAGGTTAAAGTGTAATTATTATCTGCCTCATTTTCTCTTCCCAAATTAAAATTATAATGAGTGCTGTCAAAAGAAATTCCGCTGGAATAAGCTTTATGAATGCTGGGAACAGTATACCCCCATTCTTCTGGATCATCATAATAGAGCCGGTGGAAGTTATACCAGGTTAGTATATTGAGGTCACGATCTTCTTCTCTCTTTTGCCATTTAAGATTCAGGTTGAAATCACGGTCGTTTTGTTGGGCTAAAGGAGTAGGATACTCCAGAGGACCTGGTATCCCCCTTTTATAATCACAATATCTAATCGTTAAATCCAGATCAGATTGCTGGTTAATTTCTCTGGAGATCTTACCCATGAAAGAAATGTTGTCTAAATGGCTATTCTCCCGGTCACCATTCGTTTTGTGATACTGTCCGGTAAAATAATAACTCATATTATCACTTTGATCTTGATAAGAAGCCTGGTATTTCTGGGTATGGTAACTTCCATAATACACCCCTGCTGTACCTTTTTTCTCTCCTTTTCCACTTTTGGTAATAATATTAATCACACCACCTAAAGCATTGGCCCCGTATAAGGCAGAGGCTGGACCCCGATAAATTTCAATCTTTTCAATGATACCTGCCGGAATTAACCCCAGGTCAATTTTACCAGTTAGAGGGTCATTTACTACCTGGCCATCTATCATAACCAAAACCTGCTCCGGAGAAGAACCACGAATACTAATTGCCTTAATATCCCCGAGAGAGCCATAATCCGTAATTTCCAGCCCAGCAATATCTTTTATAATGCCAGCCAGGTTTTCTGATGGTAAGGTGTTAATTTCTTCCTCAGTAATAACTTCTACACTCGATATAGATTCCCATAATTCTTCTGGATATCTAGAAGCTATTACTATAACCTCCTCCATAGTGAAAAATAGCTCTTGTTGCTGGATAGCAAATACGTCAATTATATTGAAAAACATAATAAAAAAAACAAAATTTAATAAAACTAAGATAAAATAGAACCTTCTTTTTGACATTGTCATTCTTCCTCTCTTTTTAATAATATTTAATAATATTATTTTTAAACATATCCTTTACCAACAAAAATGACTATAACCACACCTCCTCCTTCTTTAGCCATTATTATAATAAAAAAAGCTGCCTCCTCTTTATAAGAAGGCAGCTCATCGTAGTTACAAAAAATGGTTACCCTGCTTTCCCTCTGTGTCGGAGGTTGTCTAAGCAGATAATCATGGCAAGTCTTCTGGCTCCCAGCCCTATTTTCCATATCATCCTTCCCACCAAATGGGCAGTGAATGATATCAGGTTCTGCTGGTTACAGATGCGAACACAGCAACGGTTTTACACCGTTTTCCTTTTTAATCAATTGAGAACCAATGATTATTAAAGCTTTATTTTATTTTTTTTAAAATAGCAAAAACAAGGGTGAAAGTCAACCTCAATTTTTACTCCACTGCTTGCTCCAAAATTTTATAAGGAAATACCATAATTAATTTATGGATATATAGATAATGATTTTTTATATTGTCGGAATTTCCTTGAAATTCTGATAATATTAAAGTATTCTATCTAATATAATAAAAAGCAATGTTAAATCCTATAGTGAAAATTAACATATTTAAAAAGATGAAAGAAATATTTAAAAAAAATTTGGTAATACAGTCATCTGAAATTTCAGATAATAACCAATTAGGATTAGCTAAGTTAATTGATTATTTAAACAATACCGCGGGGTATCATTCTGACTCAATTGGCTACTCGTTTGAATCTTTATGGAAAAGAGGATATTGCTGGATACTGCTCTCCTGGAATATCAGTATTGATCGATTACCCCAACTGGGTGAGAAAATTCAAATTGAAACCTGGGTTTCCCAGATTAAAAGATGTTTCGCTTATCGAGAGTTCTTAGTTCGTGATAATCAGAAGCAAATTATAGTAAGGGCTTCTTCCCAATGGATATTTTATGATATAAACAAAAAAAGACCAGCACAAATACACTCAATATTTTTTGACCATTGGAAAATTAATCAGGAAAAAGCCTGTCCTTGCTCAATTTTAAATTCTTCTCTTCTAAAAAAACCAGTTTATCAAAATAAAGAAAGCACCTTTATTATCCAACAAGAAGATATTGATATCTTAGGTCATGTCCATAACTCCAAATACTTAGATTGGGTTATAAAGGTAAAGCCTAAGGTAATCCAACAACAATATGATTTAACATATCTGCAGATTCTTTACCATCATGAAATAACCTATCCGGGTGAAATTATCATCAAACAAAATATTATATCCCCAGAAGATGATTATAAGCAACTTATCTATGATCAGATTTGGGATAAAAATAGACCACAAATTTCTACCGAAATCGTAACCCAATGGAAAAAACATAATTGCCTTTAGTGTCTTTACATAATAAATTCTCTATTTGACTCATGTATAGAAATCAGGGAAATTATTCTGTCTTAAAATAATTTGCTTGTTTAAATATATATTTATTTGATATAGTAATATTAAAAAATCTATATTTTTCAGATTTATGGAAAAATCATTACAATTAAAAAATAAAAAGATCACGGTCATGGGTCTGGGATTAAATCAAGGCGGTCTGGGGGTTGCTAAATATTTAGCAAAGGCTGGTGCTAAACTATTAATTACTGATTTGAAAACCGAAAAAGAATTAGCATCTTCTTTAAAAGAATTAAAGAACTTTGATAATATTCAATATACCCTGGGTAAACATCGAGATGAAGATTTTATAAATAAAGATATGATTATTCAAAATCCAGCAGTGCCTCATGATTCAAAATATCTACAAATCGCTAGAGGTCATGGTATTCCGGTAGAAACTGATCTCTCTCTTTTTTTGAAAATCTGTCCATCTAAAAAGCTGATTGCTGTAGGTGGAACTAAAGGCAAAAGCACCGTAACTAACTTAATCTATCATATCTTTCATCATGCCGGAAAAGATATAGTGCAGGCTGGTAATATCGGTATTTCTGTTTTTGAGGTATTACCTGTAATTACCTCCCAAACAATTGTTTTACTGGAAATCTCCAGCTGGCAATTAGAAGGTCTTGCTCAAATGTATTTTAGACCTCCTGTAGCTGTCTTGACCAATATTATGGCAGATCATCTGGATCGATATGATGTTTTCGATGATTATGTCTATTCTGAAAAATTAATCTATAAATATCAGAATAAATCCGATTATCTTATTACCAGTATGGATAATCTCCTAACCAAAAATATTACCAATGAAACCCAAGCAAATATTTTCTGGTTTAGTACTAAAAATAAAGTTACCCAGGGAAGTTATCTTGATGAAGACAATAAGCTAATTTTTATAGATAGGAATAAATCAATAGAATTTGCCAGAGCAAACGATATTAAACTTCCCGGCCGTCATAATATCAGTAATATCCTGGCTGCCGCTAATGTTTGTTTTATTTATAATCTTCCTCTTAGCTCTATTAAAGAAGGAATTAAAAGCTTTCCAGGTGTGCCAAATCGCTTAGAAAAAATTAAAACCTTAAAGGGAATTAATTTCTATAATGATACCTGTGCTACCACCCCAGATGCTACTATTGCTGCCCTCCAATCATTTCCCACTGAACCATTAATTCTTATTTTAGGAGGAAAGGACAAAAAATTAAACTATGATGAATTATGTCAGGTAATTAAAAGAAAGAAAAATATCGCCTATCTATTTATTTTGCAGCATTCCGAATATAATGCTTCTGAGCTAATCTGGAATGGTTTACAAAAGTTGAATCTAAAAGATAAAATAGAATGCTGTTCTTCCCTGACTGAAGCAGTACAGAAAGCATACCATAAAGCACATCCTGGCACAAATATAATTCTATCACCTGCTGCTACCAGTTTTGGTATGTTCTCTAACGAATTTGAGAGAGGCAATGTTTTCCGAGAGACTGTTGCTAATCTGAGCTAATGATTACCTTATTATAAATTTTAATTATTTTATCCGGTATATTTACGGTATCTTCTCAGAAATAAACTGCTTACTCCAATCAATATAAAGGCAGTGATAAGAATGATAGCTATCCCAAGAAGAACTGCATCCTGCCAGAAGCCAAGCGGATACATCATAATTAAATAATCTGTTTTAGGATTAAGCATCCAGGGAGAATTTTGAGGATCCCCAAAGACTAGATAATGAAATTTTGTAAAGAGATTATGAAAACCAAATAAAAGGGCAATTCCTGAAATAAGCAACAAACCAAGAGTTAAGATATTACCATTTCTTAAACCTTTCCAAAAATAAAATCTTCTATTTTTATCTCTGCCTAATACGACAAAAAGAAGATAACATAAAAAGTAAAACATGGTAATCAGCTGAATTTGATATACTCGTTGGAAGAGCACTTTTACATCATTGAGGTGTTTTATCTCATAATCATGAAACAAATAGATTGGTTTACCATCCTTTTCTACCATTAACTGAGGGCTTCCCACTTTACCATTAAAAAACTGAATCAGATGGCGGGTAATTACCATTAATTGTTCGCGGTCAAAACCAGTTACTTGGCTAATCTGATATTTTTGATAAGCATGTTCATAAAAAGGTAGGCAGTTTATCTCTAAAGCCACCGTGGAAGAAATTAATAATAGAGGAATGGAGAGCACAAATAACCACCAAAAAAAAGTACGCAAAATTTTCACTTTTCCCGTTTTATTCTTTTTCAATTTTATATAATAATAAACCAATACAATTTTATCAGGATTACCGGATTATTAGGAAGCATTTATTTCCAAATACTTCTTTTTGAAACATGATGAACTTGATTTTATTTCGCCAGTGGCAGTTTTAAATTTTACCTTAATATTTTATAAATTTAGATATCCATCCTTAAAGATTAAGGCTACTAAAGCAATAAGAGCTAAAAATATTATAAATTGACTATCCATTTTGTTCCTCTTTAGTTATAGGTAAATATGGTTTATCTTTTCTGATTAAGATGATAACCAAACCGGCTATAATCATCAATAAAGACATCACCTGGGCTAGGTTCATAAAACCTAGATATTTTACACCAACCATTGATGGTTCTCTAATAAACTCCATAAAAAATCTTATAATACCATAGCCAATGAAGTACAGGCTGAGAGTAAAACCATTAAACCATTTTTTATTACGTAAAGACCATAAAATTATAAAAAGTACTACCCCTTCCAAAAATGCTTCATATAACTGACTGGGATGCCTCAGTTGTCCGGTAGGATCCTTGGGGAAATACATGCCCCAGGATAAATTGGTTACTTTACCATATAATTCTCCATTAATAAAATTACCAATCCTACCAAAAGTATAACCAGCAGGAATAGCTGGCACTCCCATATCAGCAAATTGCCAGTGATTAATTTTCCTTTTATAACAGAATACAATATAGGCTAAGACAACACCAATCAACCCTCCATGATAAGACATGCCCAGAATTCCGGTATAATGCAAGCCATTAGAAAAATCAAAGGGTAAAATTATTTTCCATGGATTTGCCAGATAATAATTTAAATCAGAGGAAAGGACATGACCTATTCTCCCTCCTATTACTAACATTATAATAGCCCAAATGAGAAAATCTAATACTGTTGATTCTTCAAAGATTAGTTTCTCTGACCTAATACGATAAATGACAATAAAAAAGGTAGTCAGAAAAGCCAGAGGATACATTAAACCATACCAGTAAATTTTAAATTGGCCAAAAGATATTAAAACTGGATTGATATATTCCGGAAGGTGAGCCCAATCTATCCCCAAAATTTGCTCCATCGATAGTCCTCTTTAAATAATTTTATCAAAAATAATAAAACCATGTTATACTATTTTTAGCCCTAAATCAATAATTATTCATAATAAAATGATTATATTACCTTACATATAATTATCTCTTCCCAACAGAACTAAAACCATCATAGTAACTTTTCTCCTGCCTGCAAACTCTCACAATATTAATTAATATTAATATAATTTTATTTATATAGTTTATCTTAACATTGAGCATTCTTTTCCTATTTTAAGAATGAAATACTATCTATATTATCTTACTTAAAACTTAATATTAGTTTACTTCTCTAATCCTTAATGAATTCAAAATGACAGTAATAGAGCTAAAAATCATAGCACCTTCAGCAATGATGGGATGTAAAAGTCCCAACATAGACATAGGAATAGCTAATGTATTATACAAAAAAGCCCAAAAAAGATTTTGCCGTATAATTTTAAAGATATTATAGGCTGATTCTGTGACTAAATTTACTGAGGCAAATTTTACTCCATTAACTTTTTGAAGGCTCTGTTCAACACGGCAGGCACAATTAATACAAGTCATTTTAATCTTATTATTCTCACTAAGCAATAAGAATATATTACCCAGGTATTACCTTTTTTTTATCTTGTCTTTTAAAATCTTTTATAAAAAATTAATCTCTTATTTTGTAGTATAATAATTTCAATAATTTCAATACCTCAAAATAAGAGATTAGCAATAAAGAAGAAAAATAATATCATTTTTTATGTAAAAAAGACTGTAAGATTAAAATAACACCTATTATCACCAGAACAAGAGGCCAAAATTTAACCATAACAAAATGAGGGAAGAAACTTCTTAGTAAAAAGAATAAACCTAAAACAATAAGTATTAATCCGCCCCAAATCTTCCTATTATTCTCTTCTTTACTTGTTGGTTGGGAAATATCTTTTTCTTGCTCAGTAATTTGTTCCGGGTTTGTTGGTATAATAATCCAGGCAATAATATAGGCAACCACTCCTGCTCCGCCTAAAAATACAATTAAAATAAACAAAAGACGAACTAAAGTAGAATCTATCTCAAAATATTCAGCAATCCCACCACATACCCCCGCGATAACACAATCTTTTTTAGAACGGTATAACTTCTTAGCCATATAAATGCTCCTCCTGACCCTATAAATAATCTTATTCTTATGTTCTCTATTTCCTATCTCGGCACCTTTAAGAATATCGAAATTTCTTATGAAATTCCTATACCTTAAGATATTCAGGGGAGGTATCCCCTGAAACCCCTCATTATCACCCTCACCTTACCTCTCCCTTCTAAGGGAGAGGAATATGATGATAAGCATAGCTGTTAGGTAATATTTTAATTTTACAGTCTTAGTTTTCATCAACAAGATATTCAGGGGAGGTATCCCCTGAAACCCCTCATTATCAGTATTGAGTATCTAGTATTCAGTATATACTGTAAATTTCAGTTAAAAAACAAATAACAATACCTTTTAAAGAAATGCTATCTTGTTTTGCAAACAAGATATTCAGAGGTAATCCTTCCCCTCTTAAGAGGGGTGTCCGGAAGGGACGGGGTGTTCCCCTTGAAATAACTTCCGACTAGCAACCGTATTTAAACGATATACGTTATACGTAATACGGTATACCATATTCACCCTCACCTTACCTCTCCCTTCTAAGGGAGAGGATTAGAGAGATGGTGTAAAAATATGAAATAATTAATTAAAATCCTCCAAAAAAAATGAGGAAAACAAAAAAATGGCGGAGAGAGAGGGATTCGAACCCTCGGAGCGGATTTATAATCCGCTCAATTGCTTAGCAGGCAACCACCTTCGACCACTCGGTCATCTCTCCGTTTCCAGTATAACATAATACCTTTTCCCAGGCAACAGGTTAGTTATGTCTTTGCATAAATTTAGTAAGTTATTATAGCCCCGCGATTAGTCTTGCAGATTAATATGTATGGATACTAGACAAGGTTATCAAGGGGAATCCTTCCCCTTGAGAACCCCTAAATTAAAAGCAAAACATATTGTTAATTATTTGTTAAATAATATTTATATTATCTTAATAGTATCGTAATTATTGAAATTCCGATACTATAAAATAAAGGTACAGTATACCTATACTTGCCTTTTTATTCATATCTTAGAGCATCCACTGGATTCATCTGAGCAGCTTTCATAGCAGGATAAAGCCCAAAGAAGATACCTATAAATAGGGCAAACCCAAAGGCCAAAATCACTGAGAGACCAGAAATAACAAAGGGCCAGTTACCATATTGTGATAGAAAATAAGCAGCAATCCAACCAAATCCAATTCCTGCTATCCCACCTAAGCTACTTAGACTTAATGACTCCATTAAAAATTGAAATAATATATTTTTATTTCTGGCACCTAAGGCCTTGCGAATTCCGATTTCACGAGTACGTTCGGTAACTGAAACCAACATGATATTCATAATTCCGATTCCACCCACTAAAAGTGAAATAGCAGCAATACCACCTAACATCATACTCATAGTGTTAGTAACCGAACTTACTGTATCCAGAAGTTCATCCTGACTCATAATTCGAAATTGTTCCTGGTCCTCATCATCTAAAAATTTTACCATGAAATTTTCCAACTCCTTTACTGCCTGGGGAGCTTTTTGAGATGAGGTAGCCTGAGCAATATAGGATGATATATAATTACTATTAGTCATTCTATCCATAGCTATAGTTAAAGGTATATAGGCCTGGTTGTCTAAATTGCCAGCCATGGAACCGCCTTTTTCTTTCATGACTCCCACCACTTGAAACATAAATATTCTTCCCTGGTAATTTACCTTAACTTTCTGACCAACAGGATTATCATTTTCAAAAAGATCAGTTGCTAATTCTGAACCCAGTACGATTACCTGATTCCTCTTTTGGTTATCTTGATCGTTAATAAAGCGACCCTGTCCAATTTGGTAATTATTTATTTCCCTAAAATAGGGTTCTGTTCCTACTAAATTCGCATTGACGTTTACATCATCATAAATGAAAAGACCACTTATCTGTTTGGTAGAAATTACTCTACTCACAGAAGGGCAAAACTCCTCCATGTAATTTGCCAATTCTACCGTAAATTTATCCTGAGAGCTAACTCCGCTCATCTGTCCAAATCTGCCTCTCATGATGCGGGGAGAAATTGTGATCATATTAGATCCAAGTTCTGAGATATTGGAGGTTACTGATTCTGTAGAGCCGGAACCCACTGAAACAATGGCAATGACTGCCCCTACTCCAATTACAATTCCCAGCATGGAGAGAAAACTACGCATCTTATTGGCCCATAAACTCTCCAAGGCAATTTTTAAACCCTGTATAATCATGCTACCACCTCATCCTGTTCAATCAATCCGTCTTTTAAATGAATAATCCGCCTGGCATACCGAGCAATTTCTGGTTCATGGGTTACCAAAACAATAGTATTACCTTCTTCATATAATTTCTGAATAATCTTCATAATATCCAACCCCGTTTTAGAGTCCAGATTCCCAGTAGGTTCATCAGCCAGAATAATAGAAGGATGATTAACTAACGCTCTGGCTATTGCTACACGCTGACGCTGTCCACCAGAAATCTCATTAGGACGATGGGCTATTCTATCTCCTAATCCCACTTCCTCTAAGGCTTTTCGGGCTATTTCTTCTCTTTTTCTAGCATTTGTTATCCCGGCATAGATTAAGGGTAGTTCCACATTTTTTAAATTAGTTGCCCTGGGTAATAAATTAAATTGTTGAAAGACAAAACCGATTTTCTGATTACGAAAAATAGCTAATTGGTTATCATCCAATTTGGTCACATCCTCACCAACCAGATAATATTTCCCCCCGGTGGGATAATCCAAGCAACCAATGATATGCATCAGGGTTGATTTTCCTGAACCAGAAGGTCCCATGATAGAGACAAATTCACCACTATCAATCTCGAATGAAATACCTCGTAGTGCTTCCACTTTCATTTTTCCTAAGTAATAATTTTTCTTTAAATTTTCCACTCTAATAGTTCTATTTTTCATTTTTCATTTCCTCTTTAAGTTTAAGGTCTACCCATGGGCGGTATACCCATTCCTGGACCACCAAAACGCTGGTTACCAGAATCTGTAGTTAAATTCATCTGATAATTATTAACTATAATTTGATCTCCTTCCTGTAAACCTGCAATAACTTCCTGAAAATAACCATCACTAATTCCTGTTTTTATCGAAATGGGCGTAACCTTGTCATTTTCTACTTTTAAAACATAACTATTTTTACCATCTTGTGCTATTGCCGTTACCGGTACCACCACCGCTTCTTCCACTGATTGGACAATTATTTCAGCTGAAGCAGAAAAACCAGGCTTAAAATAGGGAGATACTGTGTCCAGTAGAATGGTAACTGGTACAGTTACTACCCCGCTTTCGGTATCAGCATATTCTGATACCTCTGCCACTTTTCCAGTAAAGATTTGATCTTTTAAAATATCCAATTCAATTTCCACCTTTTGACCGACTTCTACCTTCAGACAATCTACTTCACTAATCGATACCTCAACTTCATAGGAAGAGTCATCAATTAAGTAAATAACATCATCACTTCCTTCTATAAAATCCCCCTCTTCCACAAAGATTTTGACAATTTTGCCTGAAAAAGGAGCCTTCAAGGTCTTGGATTCGTAATTATCCAGCGCTACTTCCATGGTTAGCCTCTTTTCTTCTATTTGACTGGGAGAGCCACTTATTTTAGCCAGTTCGTACTCATTTTTGGCTTTGAGATAGTTTAGATGTTCCTGTTTATCTTCCAGTTTGACCAGAGCCTGTCCCTGTTCTACCAGTTCTCCAGTTTCTACCAGAATTTCCTCCACAGTGCCTCCAGTAGTCCCGGTTGAGGCAAAACTCAAATGAACCTGATTTTCCGGTTGAATATAGCCACTAGTTGATACAGTCTCTCTTATGCTTCCCCTGCTTACGGTTACTGCTGCTGCCAAGTCTATTTCTTCAGCTGAAATACCGGATTTTGAACCGGGATTAATTATCTGATTCAGACAATCTTTCCCTAAGTAAATACCAGTTGCTAAAATCAGAATTATTAAAAGCCAGATATACCATTTTTTCATCATAACATTCACCTCAAATCTCTTCTGCTAAATATCCTACCAAATGGGCTAACTTTAAGCGGTTAATAAACCATTCGTCTTTGGCCAACTTTACCTTAATTTCCTTTTCTGTTAAGGTTAGCAGTTCATTCTTCCATTCCGTCTCGCTAATAGTTCCCTTCTGATACTGTTTCTCTAAAATTTCAGCTTTACGCTGTTCTTTTTCTAAATCCAACAACTGGGTATTTAAATAAAGCTGGGAGTACAGGTCCTGATCCAGTAATTGTTCCGCCTCTAATTTTAATTGTTCTATCAAATAGGCAATACTAACTTCTTTTTGCTGAATATCAGTCACCTTTTGCTCCTCTTTAAGTTTTTGAGCACCACCATCTGCCAGGTTTACTGAAAAATCTACCATGGCAAACCAGTCAGCTGGGAATTGATAACCACCAGAAAGATTTATTTTCATCTTTCCCTCATCTTCAGCCCACTCTAATTCTTTCAGTAATACTTCCTTTTCCAATAAGCTATTTTCAACCTGATAATTCTTAGCTAAAGCTACCGTAATTAAATCTGACTGATTATCCTGATTAGTTTCCAGGGAATTCATTTGAGAATAAAGCCCTTCTAGAAAAGCTGTTCCCTCCTCAAATTGCACTAAAGTATCCTGGGGCAGATTAAGGGTAAGTAACCATTGTTTTTTGGCCTGGGAAAGCTTCTGTTGCTGACTTAATAGTTGATTTTCAGATTCTTCCAGGGAAATCCGCGCCTCAGTCTCCTGCTGGTAGCCACCCTCTCCTAATGCTATCTGTTTTCTTACTCTATCCAAGGTCTCCTCAGCCAGCTTCACTCGCTCTGCGTTAACATTGACCTGTTCTTGAAGATAAATAATGTTCAAATAACCCTGAATAAACTCAATCTGTTTTTCCACCATTTCCCACCTCAATTCTGCCAATTTCATTTGCAGGCTATTTTTAATGTTATAAACCTGTTTTTCATTTTCAGTCCAGGTGTCTGGATAGATCTGTTTGGACAACTTGATATTAGCATTGATCTCCTTTGTTATTTCAGCAAAGTCTACCTGATTAAGACTATCAGATTCCCAAGTTAATTCTGTTGAAAAATTAATATCATCAGCCAGTACTTTTGTTGCTGTTAAGCTCATCTCAGTAGAAGGAGAAAATGAATTTTTACTTATTTCTATGATATCTTCTTCCCCTTTCCCATAATACCAGATAGGTGTGACACTTAAATCCACCTGAAAAGATTGAGCAGCATCCAGAATATCCAAATTACGTTCCAGTTCAGCAATATTGTTGCGAAGGAGGTTCAAATCATAGTTATTCCCCACTCCCCAATTAATTGCTTCTTCTGGACTCATCTTGTTTGCCCGTATTTCTCCGGCACCGGAAACCAAGATAAGGATCAATATCATAATTACAAAAATAGTGTGCTCAGGGCACTTAATACTGATACTCTTTCTCATGGTAAGACTCCTTCCCCTAAAGTTCCAATTAATCTCTCTAATTCCAGATAAGCCTGGTAAACTTCACGCACAGAGGAAATCAAACGGGATTGGGCATCCAATACCCCAATGGTAGCTGAAATCAATTCATCTTCAGTTCTTAAGCCCGCTTGAAATTGCTTCTCGATAATAGAAGCATTTATTTCCATCTCTGCTATGTTTTTCTGACTGGAGACTATATCATTCTTCGACTGTTGGTAATTAAGCAACTGTGCTTCCACCTGGTAATCGATATCTTGCTGGGATAAGAGTCTTTCTAACTGAACAATTGCTAAATTATTCTCCAGTTTTAAAATTTCTATCTGTGATAAACCATTTACCTTTGCTTTTTCCAATTCTCGTTCTGCCAGGTCTATTTCCAGAGTTTCACTTTGTAAAGTAAGACTGTTTTCCCTGGCCTGACTTTGAGCTTCCTTCAGGTCTATTTCTGGAAATTCTGGAATTGATAGTACCTTAAGTTGAATATCTGGTTCGTTATTGAGGCCTAATCTATTTTTCACTTCCATAATCAGTTTCTTATGGGTTAACAAACTTTCTTGATAAGAAAAAAGAGCGTTATAATATTCATTTCCTTGTTGCAATAAATCAAGATCAATACTGTATCCAGCTGCTAACTGCTTTTCAATATTTTCTAAAATTATCTTCTCCAGTTCTACATTTTTTTTCTTACTTTCCAGATTCTTTTCTGTCGCCCATAATTGAAAATAATCATCCACTACCTGCAGTAAAAGCTGGTCTTTTGCTGATTGGAATTGATTTTGTTGTTTTAATAGAATAATCTCCTTTTCCAAATTTGAAATGGTGGATGCAGTGAGTAAATTTTCTGACTCCAGTTTTTGGACTTCCAGTTTGGTATTTTCCAGTTGATAGTTTGCTATTTTATAATCAAGATTATTAGAAATTGCCAGCTCGATCATCTGAGGAATTCCCAGGGTTATCGGTTCTTGAGCAGCAACCTGATTACCTCTGAGCCCACTTAGAACCATTAATAATAAACATCCAATAAGCAAGATATTTTTCTTCATTCCCTTCCTCCACTACCTTTCTTTCCTAAAATAAATTATTTGAGCATAAAACTTCTTAAGCTTCTTCTGATTTGTATTTTATAAGACAAGTTTTAAAAGTGCATAAAATAAATCTTAAATTTTTATAAAATCATCTTTTTTGTTGATCAGAAATAAATCCTCTTTATAATATACTTAGCTAACTAAATATTAATGGGGGTTGGCAAGGCCTTCATCCATTGGAAATATTTTTCCACCATAAAGAGATTTACCTGGAAATTTTAGAGTGGGAATATCTGGATACCACTGTCAAAGATAAAATAGAGGCACTGAATTAGGAAAATTCATATGGGAAAATTAATAAGCCAAATCCAAATAAATTACACCTTTGAATTTGGCTTATGATTATAAATATCTAAATAAATTTAATTTTGGCATAGAACAGTAATCTAAGGCCAGATACCTCTGCATTTCATAGTCTGAGCAACTTTTCCTACCGCACAGTTTTTATCCAATAGTAAAATCTTTTACTGCCAGCAATACTCCATCAATATAAACTCTTACTTTCCAACCACCTGTTAAATTTGCCGCATAATGATCCCTGATACTAATCCAATACCAGGTACGATAATTCTGGTAATTCCCGCCTTCCATTTCGAGATTACCAACATGATAAATATTCCCTGCGGGATCCTCCCATTCCCAGGTAATGAAAAAACTCTCCAGTGAATAATAACTAAAACTTATCCAGCAAACTACCTTTTCATCCCATACCTGAAAAGATGTAGTCTCCAGGAGCGGCTCTTTCTCCTCGACATCTCGACATAATACCACTTTATCCAGATATTGAGATTCCTGAGCTATCCCCTCTTCCTGACCAATAAAAGGACTAACTAATACTAACAATAACAATAGACCAAGGGGTGAATAAAAAATTTTTCTGTATTTCATTTCTACCTCCTAAAAATTTATTCTTGTTATTAATTTTATAATTATTTTGCTTTTATTGCAAGATAATCAAGGGGAATCCTTCCCCTTGAAATCCCCTGAAAGAAAAATACCTTATTAAAGAAAAGATATCTTGTTTTGCAAACAAGATAATCAAGGGGGAATCCCTCCCCACTTGAGAACACTGAATAAACCTCAAGGTAATGCTTTATCCCTCTCCTCCTTACATCTTCCTAAATATTAACACAGACACAGGTAAAAAAATATTTGACATACCTTCTTTTTTTTAGTAAAATCCTTTCAAATTAATATTTTCCAAAAAAAAGAAAACAGGTAAGTAAAAAAGAACTAAAGAGAGCCAGAAAATGGTGTGATATGGTAGTTCTATTTTACTGAAAATCATTTCTTTTTAAATTACTGGTGGATAAAAATACCAGTCGCAATTTTTTCTAGTATCAGAATGGTAAAGAAATTCCGATACTATAAAAAATCCAAAGATAAGAGGAAACCTCCCCTGATTATCTTGTTGGTAAA
>DKFO01000071.1:23918-80801 GCA_002452835.1 Candidatus Atribacteria bacterium UBA6794
AGATAGCATTTTCTTGAATTGTATTTTTCTTTAAGGGGTTATCAAGGGGAAGGATTCCCCTTGAATATCTTATCTGTTGTCTGTTGCGTTATGCCAATTAAGAATAAAGAAAATTTTTTTCTTTATTAAATTAGGGTGGTACCACGAGTCCTTCGTCCCTATTTTGATTGAAATATCAGGATAGGAGAAGGACTTTTTTATTTAATAGTATCGGAATTTCAAAAAAAATTTCGATACTATTAAATATTCTTTAAAAATACCAAGACAAAATATAGAAGATAAAATATCCAAAAGAATAATAAACATTATAGGTTGCTTTTAATCCAGGGGTTCTCAAGGGGGAATCCTTCCCCTTGAATATCACAATTGCCTAGCAATTTCGATATTCTTAAAAAACAATTATCTTAAATAAGTAAAATAAGTAATATCAATATACTAACCCTCTTACTCTAAACCTCTCCCTTAGAAGGGAGAGGGAAGGTGAGGGTGAATATGGTATATCGTATTACGTATAACGTATATCGTTTAAATATAGTTGCTAGATTGAAATTATTTCTTTAAATAACAAACCAGGAAAACAAACAAAACTATATTATCAAAAAAGGAGGGGTAAAATTGAAACTAAGTGGAACCGAAATTATTGTGGAATGCTTAAAAAAGGAGAAAGTAGAGGTGGTTTTCGGGATTCCCGGCGGGGCTATTATGCCTCTATATGATACCATCTACCAAAAAGCCACTTTCACTCATATACTAACTAAACACGAGCAAGGTGCAGTACACGCTGCTGATGGTTATGCTAGGGCAACTGGCAAGGTGGGAGTATGTATTGCTACCTCTGGCCCAGGAGCCACCAACCTGGTAACTGGCCTGGCTAATGCTTATTTAGACTCGATACCAATAGTTGCCTTTACCGGTCAGGTTATTTCACCGCTTATCGGGACTGATGCCTTTCAAGAGGTGGATATTATTGGTATTACTCTACCCATTACCAAGAATAATTACTTGGTGATGGATATCAAAGACCTTGCTCCCATCATTAAAGAGGCTTTTTACCTTGCCAGAAATGGTAGACCAGGCCCTGTTTTAATTGATCTACCCAAAGATATCCAGCTAGCCCAAACAGAATTTCATTATCCTGAAAATTATCGTTGCTCCGGATATCAGCCAAAATGGAAAGGAAATCTAAATCAAATTAAAAAAGCCGCCCAAGCTATCCAGGAGGCCAAAAAACCAATTATCTATGGAGGGGGCGGAATTATCAATGCCAATGCTAGCGAGGAATTGAGGGAGTTTGTCCAGAAAACAAATATTCCGGTAACAACCACTTTGATGGGACTAGGTAGTTTTCCAGCAGAACACCCCCTATCATTAGGAATGTTAGGAATGCACGGCTCATATTATGCCAATATGGCCATAAGTGAAGCAGACCTAATTATTGCCCTGGGAACGCGTTTCGATGATCGGGTAACTGGCAACGCTAAAAATTTCTGCCCTCAGGCTAAATTTATTCAGGTAGATATTGACCCTGCCGAAATCAGTAAGATTATCAGAGTTGATATTCCCATCGTAGGAGACTTAAAATATGTTCTCACTAAATTAATACAGTTAGTAGAACCAAAACAAGAAAAAGATTGGTTGAATAGAATAGCAACCTTAAAAGAGAATAATCCTCTCAAATATCGCAAGGACAATCATTTAAGGCCACAATATATTATCGAAAAATTATATGAACTGACCAAAGGAGAGTCTATCATTGTCACTGACGTAGGTCAACATCAGATGTGGGTTGCTCAATACTATAGATTCGGTCATCCCAGAAGTTGTATTTCCTCAGGAGGATTAGGTACTATGGGCTTTGGATTACCAGCATCCATTGGTGCTCAGATAGGATGCCCGGAAAAAAGAGTTATCTGTATAGCTGGAGATGGTGGGTTTCAGATGAATATTCAGGAATTAGCCACTGCTATTCATAATAAAGTGCCTCTTGTGGTCCTCATTATGAATAATGGTTATCTGGGAATGGTTCGCCAGTGGCAGGAACTCTTTTTTGGAAAGAGGTATGCCTCAACCAGTCTGGAGGGAAGTCCGGATTTTGCTCAATTGGTTCAAGTCTATGGAGGGAAAGGTATTCGGGTATCTACTATAGACGATTTTAATTCTGCTCTCGTCCAGGCACTATCGGAAAGACAATTTTTCTTAATCGATTGTCTCATACCACCTGAAGAAAATGTATTTCCTATGGTAGCCCCTGGCGAACCGATTAATAAAATGTTAGGAGGTAATGAATCATGAAACATACCATTGCTATTTTAGTTAAAGACCACCCAGGGGTATTAGCTCGAGTTGCTAGCCTTTTTAATCGTAGAAGATTTAATATCGATAGCATTGCCGCTGGTCATTCAGAAAAAAAGGGAATCACTCGAATTACTATAGTAACAGAAGGAGATGATAATATTCTGGAACAAATTACCAAACAACTAAACAAATTAGTTGATGTAATTAGAGTAAGAGACCTCCCTAAAGAGGCCTCCGTAGAAAGGGAATTAGCTTTAATTAAAGTTAGCACTAAGTCAACGGATCAGAGAACCGAAATTATGCAGTTGGTAGATACTTTTCGAGGACATATTGTAGATATTGATAAACAAGCTCTCACTATTGAAGTAACCGGAACGGAGGATAAGATCAATGCCAAATTAAAATTACTGGAATCTTTTGGAATTCTGGAAATTTCCCGAACCGGTAAAATTGCTCTTGCCAGAGGAGCACAAAGAATTTTAAATTAATTTTTATTAATAATCAACTATAAAAAAATAATAAAAAAAATTAGAAGGAGGAATGGTAATATGACCAAAATTTATTATGATCAGGATGCTCAGAAAAGTTATCTACAGAACAAGACAGTAGCCATCATTGGCTATGGTAGTCAGGGGCGGGGGCAAGCTCTTAATCTTAAGGATAGCAAAGTTAATGTTATTGTGGGATTAAGGGAAAATGGTAATTCGTGGGAAAAGGCCAAAAAAGATGGTCTAAAAGTGGACACAATTGAAAAAGCAGTTAAGCAAGCTGATATCGTCCAGATTCTGATCCCGGACGAGGTACAACCTCAGGTATGCCACTCGAATAAAATTCTGGAAAATCTGAGAGAAGGCAATACTCTAATGTTCTCTCATGGTTTTAATATTCACTTCAAACAGATTATACCCCCAAAATATGTAGATGTCATCATGGTTGCTCCCAAGGGGCCAGGAGCTATTGTCAGAAAGATGTATACTCAAGGTCGTGGTGTTCCTAATTTGATTGCGGTATATCAGGACTACACTGGTCATGCCAAAGATACAGCACTCGCTTATTCCCAGGCTATTGGAGGAACACGCGCTGGAGTTATTGAAACTACCTTTCAGGAAGAGACTGAAACAGACCTCTTTGGAGAACAGGCTGTTTTATGCGGGGGTGTAGTGGCTTTAATTCAGGCTGGCTTTGATACCTTAGTTGAAGCAGGCTATCAGCCGGAAGTAGCCTATTTCGAGTGTCTCAATGAATTAAAATTGATTGTTGATTTGATTTATGCCGGTGGAATTACCCATATGCGGGATAATGTTAGTAATACTGCAGAATACGGTGATTTAAAATCAGGTAAACGTGTTATCACAGAGGAAACCAGAAAAGAAATGAAAAAATTGTTAACAGAAATTCAAAATGGTAGTTTCGCCAGAGAATGGTTGTTGGAAAATAAGGTGGGAAGACCCTTCTTTAATGCCATGCGGGATAAAGAATCTAATTTGCTCATTGAAAAAGTGGGAGAGAAGATACGGGCTATGATTCCCTGGATTGATGAAACTTAATATTGTTTATTTTAAAGTGATAAATATAACCTAATTAAAAAAATAATTAAAAAAAATCTGCCTGGAACAACTTGCCTCAGGCAGATTTTTTTGTCTTTTTAGGCATAACCATTTCCATTTTCAAAAAAAGTGGTTTTTTATGGGTTAATAAAGGGAATTTTAGGAAGTCCCTTTACATATTAACCAAATTTAATTTATAATTATTACAAATATAAGAAAGTTAGAGAGAGGTTTTATTGAAGTCTAATATAAAAATAGGAAAAGAGATTAATTCTTTTTCTTGCCATTTAAATTTAATTCAGGATAATGCTTTTTTCAGATACCATCCAGAAGCTATGCTTTTTATAAATAAAAAAGGGGAAATAATAGCACTTAATCCTCAATTCAGTCAACTTTTTGATTACCAGCTGGAAGATATTAAAGGAAAAAAGATTAATGCTATTACCGCGTTTTCAAGAGAAGGTCTTGAGAATATTTCTAATTTATTACCTAAACTCCAGAAAAATCTTTATGTTCATGAGGCGATATTAACCAAGAAAGACCAATCTACTGTAGAGATAGAAATTTCTGCTTCTCCTATTTATCTTTTTGATAAGAATTATCAAGGAATTTTATTATCCTTTAAAGATATTACTCAGAGAAATGAAAATGAAAGATTAAATAAAATTCTATATAATATCTCCAAAGCAGCCAATTCAGATATTTCTTTACAGAAACTTTATAATATTATTTATCAAGAGCTTAATAATATTATCATTGCCACTACTTTCCATATTGCTCTCTGGGACAAAGAGAAAGATAAAGTAGTATTTACCTATTATGTGGATGAAAAAGATGAACTTGATGAGGAGGCAAACAAGCGAGGAGTATCAGGGACATTGGCCAATTACAATATAAGATATGGTAAATCTCTCCTGGTAAATTATCAACAAATATTAGATTTTGCCAAAGCAGGTCATATCAAAATTGCCAATATTGGAACATTAACTGAAGAAACATCCTGGTTAGGAGTGCCGCTCAAAATTGGCAACCAAATTATCGGCTCTATGGCTGTGGTAAATTATGAAATACCCAATATCTATACGGAGAAAGATATCCATCTTATGGAATTTGTTTCTGATCAGGTTGCTACCGCCATTGAAAGAAAAAGAATTGATGAAGAAATACGTCAAAATGAAGAGAAATTTATTTCTCTTTTTAGAAGTAATCCTTTAGCTGCCCTGTACCATAATAAAGAAGGTATGATACTGGATATAAATCCCAGATTCACTGAATTATTTGGCTATACCCTTAAAGATGTTCAAGGTAAAAATATTGACCATATCAATTTTTATCCTTTAGAGAAAACAATGGAGGGAAAAGAATTAACTAAAAAAGCATTTCATTCAAGGCTGGTAAAATTTAAAACTTCACGTAGAAAAAAAGATGGAACAGATATTTCTGTTCAAATATCAACCTCTCAGGTCAAAATTAATGACCAGGTCCAGGGTGTTATTGCCTTATATGAAGATATTACGGAACAAAAACAAAATGAGAGATTAAATCAAGTTCTCTATAATATTTCTCAGGCTGCCAATTCTCAAGTAAGCCTTTCCGAACTTTACGTTATAATTCATAATGAATTGAATAAGGTTATTAATGCTAAAAATTTTTATATTGCTCTTTTAAATAAAAAGAAAAGCCAACTAAATTTCGTCTATTACTCTGATGAAAGAGAAACTGACTTTTCTCCAAAAAATCTATATTATCGGAATACCCTTACAGGATATCTTATTGAACAAAAACAATCTTTACTACTAAATCATAGTCAGATTCAGGAATTAATTCTTGAAAGTCACGTTAAAGATCCAGGAGTAGTTACAGAAGAAATATGCTGGCTAAGTGTGCCTTTAAAAATTGAAGGAAAAGTAATCGGAGCAATGACTGTACAAAATTACTCAAACCCAACCTGTTATTTAGAAAAAGATATTAAATTAATGGAAATTGTAGCTGATCAAGTTACTACTGCTATTGTGCGAAAACAAAGTGATGAGAAGATTACTTATATAAGTTTTCATGATCCTCTTACTGGTCTATATAACCGCGCTTATTTTGAAGAAGAATTAAAAAGAATGAATAATCCCCGATATTTCCCCCTCAGTTTGGTTATGATTGATGTAAATGGGCTGAAGACAGTTAATGATGCCTTTGGACATCATGAAGGAGATAAACTTTTAAAAAATTTAGCCAAAATAATGGAAATTTCTTCCCGGAAAGGTGATATCCTAGCCCGACTGGGTGGCGATGAATTTGCCATTATTCTTCCTAATACCCCAGGCACTGATGTAGAAATCTTTAGCCAGAGACTAAATACTAATTGCCTTAAAAACAAGACAAAACCATCTTATTTAAGGCCAAATATCTCCCTAGGATATGCTATTCAGGAAGGCTCGCTGGCTAATTTTGAAGTAATCATAAAAGAGGCAGATAAAAATATGTATCAAAATAAGCTATTTAACACTAAAAGTAGAGAAAAACATCTTTTAAATGCCTTTCTGACAATATTAGCAGAAAAAGATCCCCATACTAAAAACCACGCCTATTGTCCTGAAAAAATTGCTTTACTTATAGGTAAAAAAATTGGTTTAAACTATTATAATTTAAATCGACTCTACTTATTGGCATTGTTACATGATATTGGTAAAATTGGTGTGCCAGAACATATTTTATTTAAACCAGAACCCCTAAATAATGATGAATGGATAAAATTTAAAGACCATTGCCAGATTGGTTACCGTATTGCTAAAAACATTCCGGACTTTTCTTCCATAAGTAAGGAAATTATGTATCACCATGAACGATGGGATGGCTCTGGATATCCCATAGGTCTGAAAGGCAAGGAAATTCCTTTGCTCTCTAGAGTTATTGCTATTATTGATGCCTATGATGCCTTACAATCCAAACGACCTTATAAAAAAGAAATGACCCAGCAGGAGTCAATAGAAGAAATAAGGAAAGGCTCGGGTAGCCAGTTTGATCCTGATTTAATCAAGGTATTTTTAGAAATTATTCAGCAATAAATTGATTATTAAAAAGTAATACTTTATCACTCTTTCCCTTCCATCTTCCTTGAAGGGAGATATTGGATATAGATTAAAAATAAATTACCCGGCTTTTGCCGGGTAATTTATTTAGGAGGTTTAAAAATGAAAAAGTTTTATTTGATTAGTAATATTTAATTGTTAAAAATTTTAACATTTATTTTTAATATGTCAATAGTTAATCCACAAATTTTTTAAAAAAATTTTGTGATTATTTTTTATAATATCGATCATTATTCACCTACACTACCAGAACTAAGCCGGTTCTTTCAAAATCATTTAATCCCATATCAGCAATTTCCATATTTTCAATTTCTTCATCAGATAGGATTATTCCTGCTTTTTTATAATACCTGAGTGCCTTTGATTTTATTTTTTCTCTATTTTCTTTCATTTTTTTCTCTCCCCCAAATTATTAATATTTAATGGAAATCTTTAAAATCGTTGATGTTAAACCTTTTCCCATAACTGGTAGTCCGGAAGATATTTCCATCCCTTGGTTGATATTAAGGGGAACTGTTTTTTCCAGTTGCCCTTAATCCTTTTTTTAATCTCCTTTATTGACTTTATTCCACTGGTAGCATCTCTTGCTTCAACACAATATGCACCAGTAGCTGTGGCAATGTTTATAGCCTCCTCTGGTGTAGAATCCTGTATGACTTGAGAGAGGAAGCCGGCAATGGTCGCGTCCCCTGCTCCAGTTGTTCCACTCAACTTTGCTTCAAAACAGGGTGAAAATAACTGTTTAAACGACCACTTCTGTTGATTAATAGAAATATTTGCCAGTTTACCCGTATGTAGAAATAAACCAATATTACCTAACTTAATCATTATCAAATTGGTACCACAGTCTATTAACTCTTGACTCAACTGTAATAGCCAATCAAGTATCAAAATTTTTTCACCTGAATTCCATTGCTGATAATCTTTTCTATTCCACATATAGAGAAGTTCATCAATGCTGGGTGCAAAAATATCAACATACGGTAATACATTTTTCAGTAACTTTTGCCAATCTATTTTTCCTGAGGGTGTTTCCGGGTCAGGCATCGCCATATCCAGACTGGTTATCATCCCCAAGCTACGAACTTTAGCAAACATTTGTATCAACTCTTCACCATCATTTTGATAGAATTTTTTCATCAAAGGGGGATAACCAAAGTGAAATAGTTTTGCATCCTTAATAAGATCATAAGGTATTTCACTCACCCTAAAAGTATGATTGCTTCCAGGATAATGCAGAAAAATACGATCGGTATCTGGTGGATTTAATACGATAGTATATGAAGTGGTATCATTGTTGCTTATAATCATATATTTACTTAATTCAACATTTTGACTTTTTAATATTTCTATAATAATCTTCCCAAAGACATCATTGCCAATTTTACCCAATAAAATAGGTTCTATTCCTAGTCGATATAAGGTTAAGCCAGTATTAGCAACTGATCCTCCAGTACTGACATATACACCAGACATTTCCAGAATATGCCCCGGTACCAGTGTTTCTATTCCTCCCGTTAACCAGGAAGGTATTATATCAAGACAGATATGACCACATACCACAATATCCCTCAACCATTTTCTCTCCTTTTCTTCCATCAGGAATTAATTAATACAAATCAACAAGAGGAAAATTTTTGGTTATCCTTTCCCTGCTGGCACTTAAAAACTCTAATCTGTTCTCTTAACTTAGAGTGGTATTTTGGAACAGCCCCTGATTGGCTGGCTACAAAGGCACCTACCTGATTAGCAAATATTCCCGATTCTTCAGGGCTTGCTCCTGATAAAAAAGAAAATAAAAAGGCAGCACTATAACTATCTCCTGCGCCTACTGTATCTTTAACCTTTATTTTTACCCCACTAATATTGTAGAAATTATATCCGTCAAAGACAAGAGAACCCCTCTCTCCCAGTGTTATACATATGATTTTTAACTTATACTTCGAAAATAAAGCCCGGCAGAAGTCTTG
The DNA here is from genome assembly GCA_002452835.1 of Candidatus Atribacteria bacterium UBA6794. Taxonomy (GTDB): domain Bacteria; phylum Atribacterota; class Phoenicimicrobiia; order Phoenicimicrobiales; family Stramentimicrobiaceae; genus Oleihabitans. Next base: position 32,814 of record DKFO01000071.1, read on the forward strand.
CCTGCTGGTAACCTTACCTAGTAAAAGTTCAGAAAGAATGACCGTTTCTTCCTCATTTAGTTTTAAGATAGTGCTAAACTTTAAGGATTGTTCAATCCACTCTCTTTGATAGAAGTTCTGTCGAAGATTAACATCATAAAAGACATGCCGACAGGATAAATGTGATAGCAAATTAAAAAGAAGATCTCGGTTAGATTTAGTGCGTTGAGCTAAAGTACCGAAGCAGAAGGCATCCCAATTCTCTCTTAGTAAATCGCTCTTAAGATCTTCTCTTAAAAAAATTCTATCCCAGGCTACATTTTCATATATAGTGTATTTTGGATTTCCCTCCTGGTCTAAATAAACATCTACTTTACCAGTGGGTAAATAAAGATGGGTCATAATGTAACTGGTATCAAGCCCGTATCTTTTAGCAATTCTTAATGCCTCCTGGCCTAATTTATCACTTCCAACCGCAGAAATATAACTTGACTGAATTCCCATTTTGGACAGATGGCAGGCTACATTAAAAGGTGCACCACCAAGATATGCTTTTCCTTCAATAATATCCCATAGTAATTCACCGAAAGATAATACTTTCATTCCTTATTTCCTTTTAAGAGCATAAAATAAATTTTTCAAATTGGTTGCGCCTGGGTAAGTAAATATTTTTCTGCCTCAGGTGACCATAGTCCGTTAGTCCGTGATAATATTTTAGCAAGTTCTCTCATTAAAGGATCATCTTTTGCTTTTTGCTGGATATCGGCAAGGGCAATTAAGTCCATTTTAATATTGGTGTAAATTAATTTTTTTCCACCCGGAATCTTTGGTAAATTAAGGGTAGTATCTACCACACAATTTAAACCACCAATATGAGTAATCATAGCAGCAGGATTAATTAGATTTTTTTCCATCATTTTTAGTGACTCAATCATGTCATCGGTATTTCCACCACTGCTTCCTACCAGGTGAGTGGATAGATAATGAATATTATAAAAATTGACTGAAGCAGAAAATTGAGCATCTGTGGGACCAGCAAAAAAGTTTAAACATCCATCCCTGTCTAACAAGAAATCAGCTAATTCCACCATTTCCCTAATTGGTGCCATAACAAAGATATCATCATATCCTTTCCCTTTCCCTCCAGCTAAAGAAATAAGGAGATCTCTGATATTTTTATCTCTTTGGGGATTGATATAGATAAGATTGACTCCCAGTTTTTTAGCTGAGTCAATAGAAAATATTCGTACTGCTCTCTCTAATCTTTGATTATCTACATCAGTTATGACCAGCACCCCTGGCTTTTGTTCACGATGCAGGGCATAGTCAATCATTCCCAATCCCATCGGGCCTGCTCCTCCCATAATCATCATATTACCTTTTTCCTTAATTCCCATATGATGAATATATTCCCCCGGAGTAATATGATAACTGGTATGAAAGGCACCAATGATACAGGACATGGGCTCTGCTAAAGAACCGCCATAAAAAGCTTCCCCTTTATAAGGTAATAAACAGTTCATTTCCATTACCTGATTGGGAATAATAATGTAGGTGGCATCACCACCAATATAAGCAAATGAATAACCAGGGGCATCAAGAGTGCCCTGGTAATTCAAAGCGGGTTGAATAGCAAATTTTTCACCAGGATGAAATTCCTGCTGCCATTTCTTCCCTACCTTGATAATCTCACCGCAAAACTCATGTCCAATAATAGTTGGGTTTTCACGCACATTATCTGGCACACGCTGGTGTTCTTCCCCCTGAATAGCAGCTTTGTAGGAAGATAAGCATAAACTATCTGATATAACATGAGCCAGAATCTCATCATCCTGCATAGGAGGTAAATCAAACTCTTCTAAGCGTAAATCGTTTTTTCCGTAAATTCGAACCGCCTTTGTTTTCATAATACTACTCCAATTGACTTTCTCTCATTTATTATCTTAACATAACCTGCCCGCCAGTAACGGGTATAGCCTGACCTGTTTCATACTGCTGTCCAATAACATATAAAACTGCCTTTACAATATCTTCACCCAGACAACCCCTACCCATAGGTATTTTTGATTCATAAAATCGTCGAACATCATCAATATTTCTGGCTCCCGGCACTTTTCCATTTCTTAAATACTGGATAAAAAGACCTTTTTGGGGATCAGACCAGAGGGGACCTTCAAAATAATTTCCGGGACAGATTGAATTTACTTTAATACCATCCTCTATTAATTCCTTGGCAAAACTTTGTGTTAATCCAATCCCGGCAAACTTACTGCCGGCATAGGCACAATTCTTATAGGATCCCTCTAATCCGGATTTTGAATTAATCTGAATGATATCAGTAATATAATCAGGGTTACCTTTATTCTGCCAGGCCATAACCTTAGATATGTACTTGGTGCATAAAAAGTAACCAAAATAATTTACCTTATTAACAAACTGAAAATCTTGAAAATCCATTTCCTTGACACTTCCAGCCTTTAATACTCCTGCATTATTAATAAATACGTCTATTCCCCCTACCTTTTTCACAATCTCTTCCGTCATTTCCTGAACCGATTTTTCATCCGTTACATCAACGCTAACTGCTGAAGCACATTTTTTATTATAAAAATGATTTAATTCTTCAACTAACTGTTCAGCACCTTTTCTATTTATATCTGCTACCAATAAGAAGGCATTCATTTTGACCAAACTCCTGACCAGACAGGCACCAATTCCTTGAGCACCTCCTGTTATCACTATCACTTTCCCATCCACATATCTACTCATCTCAAATTCAGATTTAGTTTCATCTTTCTGATCAGCAGAACTACGTAAAAATTCAGTAAAGGGGTCGTCCTGGATAGCTAAGGATTCTTGATAGGTTGAACCGGAAAATAATATTTCTTCATCCCCTAATACGATAACCCTGGGGTGATGATGATATTGATCTGTATATTGTTTATAATGTTGGGAAAGTCTTCCCAAAATATCATCTTTCTTTTTCCCCTCATGCTCTTCATCAATAAGAAAATCAAAAAAAAGAGGCGGGTTTAACTCTTTACTATCTTGGGTAAGTTTATTAATACAATGTCTTATGTGGGTAATTTTTTTAGGATTTTTTTCATATTTAATAAATCTACCTTGGTCACCGTCAAAACTAAGCCCTCTAATGAAGGGAATAACTCTCTTCACAAATAAATTTTTCATAAAGCCTCCTCAATTAAAAATTAAGATGAGAAATGCTTATTAAATCTTTATCAAAAACACCCCTACCTCAATATTTATACCTTACCATAATAATAAAATTTTTCTTCTATTTATAATCACCAATTAAATGAAATAAATAGGGATCAAATGTTCTACTCTCTCTGGATTAAAAGGGTCAATATTCCTACCAATGGAACTGTATACTTTAACTCTCTCACTTAATGACAGATTTGGTAAGGGATTCTGTTCATGAAAAAGGGCATAAATTGAATTATAATTGGCTAACTTCTCATGGGCAATCAAGGCCCAGGTCATATCAATCAGATGATGAAATTGGGGTTTCAGTATTTCAGGACAGTTAAAACTTTGCCTGGGTTGATTGATATCCACTCCACTGATTTCCATCAAATTGTATTTTTTACAGAGCTTCTGCACTCGTTTCAATTGCTGGGCAGTATTCCGGGGAGGCACATAGGTTACCGCCTTAAATCCAATTTTTTTTATCTCATCAAACAATTCTTCCAGGTAATCATCCTCAAACTGCTGGCTCTTCTTATCACCAGTAGGAGATTCCAGCACATCTCCCAGATAGGCATAGGCTGGAATAGCCGTAATAGAATTTATAAAATCTATCGCTTCATAGACTGAAATACATTCTGTCTGATCAGGTTCAATAAATATTTTTTCCATAAAAGAACTTTTTAGAATTCCCAATAAATCATAAGTATAATAGGGGTTGCTGAGGTCTATTAAAAAAGGCTTGACTCTTTCTGGAATAACAATTTTTAATTTTCTTTCTAGGAAACAAATCAGTTTTTCCCCCTGACCAATTTGTTGTATTATCTTTTTAGCCAGGGCAAAAAGAAGGTGCCTTTCAGTAATACTGCCCCCCTCATCAGCCTTTGATATAGAAAAAACATCTCGGTAATAATCAATTTTTTCAATTCCATAATCAAGTAAAAATTGATTCATTCTGTCTACCATCAAACGGTTTCTATAATTACGTCTTTCATTGATGGGTTTAAGAAAGTCTCTGATTATGGCAAATTGACATTGAGGTATGCCATGAATGGCAATATAGGCAATGTTTTTTGCATCAGGACTATTAATTTGCCTTCCATGCAGCCTGGTTTGATCAAAGTTAACCCTTATTTCACAGCCTACTGTAGAAGCTAATCCTAAGATTTTACAGGCCTGTATTAATTCTGCACCGCCAGCAATAGAATCATGGTCCATAATACCAATAGTCTTGAGACCTGCTTTCCAGGCGTGATAAGCAGCGCTGGAAGGAGAATAAGGACTAAAAGAATAAATAGTGTGAACATGATTGTTAACCTCTTCACTTTCCTGGCGGGTTATTTCCCCTTTTTTAATCAGCCTGGCTATCTCTTCAACTGCCTTCAGGCGATTCAATTTATCAGGACTATTTAATTTTTCAGTAAGATTATCTAAAACATCCATTATCAATAATTGATTTAATCAGCTACCAATTTATTTCATTAATGAAAACTGCTATTATTAATTTATACACCTATTTTATTTCTGCGAATAATCTCATCTCTACTTTGCCTGCTGAATAGTTTATGTCCGGGGAGGGGTAAAATACGCTCATGGATGATATCCAGAATCCATTCCTTTTGGGGGAAAAATATTTCTTCCAGCTCAGCAGAGGGGGTAATCCAATTTTGGGAACCCAGTACTACTATAGGCGCATCCAGCTGGTCAAATACCAATTGACCGAGATTAGAGGCTACCGTGTGTAAAAAAGAACCTCTTTCACAGGCATCAGAAACCAATAATACTTTGCCAGTTTTATGAGCAGAATCTATCAATAGCTGATAATGAAGGGGATTAATAAATCTCAAATCTATAACTTCGGCAGATAGATGATACTTTTCTTCCAAATCCTGCGCTGCCTCTAAAGCCCGATAAAGAGTAGCCCCAATAGTAATAATGGTCAGGTCTTCTCCTTCTCGCCTGATTACCGGTTCTCCCTCGTTTATTTCATAGTATCCAGTAGGGACTCCTTCTTTGATAAATTGCTCACCAATATCGTACAATCTTTGACTTTCCAAAAAGATGACCGGATTAGTTCCTCTTAATGCTAAATTTAACATACCTTTGGCATCATAGGGAGTTGCTGGAAACATGACTTTCAAACCAGGAATATGGGCAACCAATGAAGACCAATCCTGAGAATGCTGTGCTCCATACTTACTACCCACCGAGACCCGAACAACCAGAGGCATCTTTAACAAACCAGCAGACATAGCCTGCCACTTCGACATCTGGTTAAAAATCTCATCACCTGCTCTACCCAGAAAATCACAGTACATCAATTCCACTACCGCTCGACCTCCACTTAAGGCATAGCCGACCCCTGAACCTACAATAGCTCCTTCGGAAATAGAAGTATTAAAGAGTCGGTGATAGGGTAAAGATTCGCTTAACCCTCGATACACTCCAAAGGCTCCGCCCCATTCTCGGTTTTCCTCTCCATAAGCTACCATGGTAGGATCTTGAGAAAAACGGAATAACATAGCTTCAAAGAGGGCATCCCGATAGGTAAACTGTCTCAATCTAGGATATTCTTTTCCCTTCTCATCCTGATAATAGCGCTCTTTTTTAGCAATAGATTGTACCCGTGAATTTTCATTTTCTGCTATCAGTAGCTCCGGTGTCCGCTCCTCTATTTTATCTAAAAACTGATTGGAAAACATTACCTTCTCAAATAATTCTCCACTTGGCCGGGGAGATATTTCTAATGAGGTAGCTAATTGAGTAATTCGTTTTATTTTGGCTCTTATCTTTTCTTTCATTTCCTGGCATTCAGTGTCATTTAAGATACCATGTTCTTGTAGATATTTCCGATATCCTTCCACACCGTCTACAGCCTGCCAGCTTTCAATCTCTTCCTTAGTTCGATAGACCGAGGCATCAGAGGGAGAATGTCCGGAAAAACGATAGGTGATAGTGTCCAATAATACCGGACCATGACCGGCTAACAAAATTTTTTTCTTACGGTTTATAGCCTCAGCAACTGCCAGTGGATGGTAACCATCAACTCTCTCGGCATGCATATTTTCGGGATTAACTCCTGCTCCCACGCGGGCTAAATATTGAAATCCCATTGTTTCACCATAGGTCTGTCCACCCATACCATAAAAATTATTAAAAAAATTAAAGAGAATGGGTGGTGCGCCACCGATTTCTTTATCCCAGAGGGTATGAAATTGCTCCATGGCAGAAATGGTTATGGCTTCCCATACCGGTCCACAGCCCATAGCTCCGTCACCTATACAACTAATCACTATTCCTGGCTTACGATTAATTCTTTTAAAAAGGGCAGCACCTACGCTGATATCTGCTGAGCCACCTACGATAGCGTTATTAGGCATACTACCAAAGGGGGGAAAGAAAGCATGCATAGAACCACCCATTCCTCTGTTAAATCCATACTCACGCCCGAAAATCTCCGCTAATACTCCATATAAGATAAAATCTTCCACTAAATCGGATAGGTCTTCCTGCTGGTCTTTTTCTACCGCTTTTAAACAGGAGCCATCTAGATACTCTTTCATTATTGCTAATAACTCTGCTTCCTCTATCTTTCTTGCTGCAGTAAAACATTTTGCTAGAATCTCTCCATGGCTACGATGGGAACCAAAGATAAGATCATGTGGTTCTAAATTTAGGCAAAGTCCTACTGTGGCAGACTCCTGACCTAAAGAAAGATGGGCCGGACCGGCATGTTTATAACTTATCCCCTGATAAGAACCTCTGGTTTTAATATTATCCAGCATAGTCTCAAACTCACGAATAATCAGCATATCAGAATAGATTTGCTTTAATGTTGATTCACCATAAAGTTTTACTTCCTCTTTGATATCAGGCTGGTATTGATTCAAGGGAATATCGTCAATATGAATATAACCTTTTTTCCTAACTTCTTTTGGATCAATAAATAATGATTTAGGCATTCTTATCACTCCTCCCATTATCTACTCATAATGAAAATAACAGAATTAGAAAAACATGGGTTACACTTTCTGATCAGGTTGATAGGTAAAATTTTCTAAAATGGTAATAACCTGCTGTAAGAAACGGGCAGCAGGTGCCCCATCAATAACTCGATGGTCAAAGGTAAGAGAAAGAGTTATAAAAGGTGAAAATTCAAGGGAATAAGACTTCATAATTGGCCTGAGTTGGGTACACCCAATACCCAAGATTCCGGTCTGAGGCGGATTAAGAATAGGAGTAAAGTATTCAATTCCCAGATTACCTAAATTGGTTACCGTAAAAGTACCTCCTGCCAGGTCCTCAGGTGGAATAGTTCTATCTAGACACTGCTGGCTTAACTTTTGTACTTTTTGGGCGAATTGCACCAGGGTATACTCTTCTGCTTGATGAATAACCGGTACCTTTAATCCCTCGCTAGTATCAACAGCAAAACCCAGATGAATTTCTGAAAACTGGATAATATTACCATCTTGAAAATGACTATTCATAAGAGGATAATCTTTCAAAGCCTTAATAATACCGAACATAATAAGATGATTAATATTAATATCGGGATAGGATAATGTTTCTCTTGATTCTTTTAATTGAGTACGATATTCCAGTAATTTTTTCGCTGGAAAAGAAGAATGCAGCGTTAACTGAGCAGAATTTTGAAGAGAAAACAACATTTTTTCAGCAATAATCTTACGAATTCCCTTCACTGGTATTTCCCGAAGACCAGTTTTTCTTCCTCCTTTAGTATAATCTGTTAAGAGGGTTTCCTTCGCCATTATAGCCTCTTTAATATCTCGTTCAATAATTCTTCCTTCAGGACCACTACCCTTAATAGTAGAGATATCTAAATTTTCCTCCAGGGCTATTTTGTGAGCCCTGGGTGATATTTTTACTTCTGACACCTTTTCGGCAGGTCTTTCTTCTGGTATTATCTCTTTTTTTATTTTGCTTCTCTTTACTTCTGATTCAGGTGGTGTTTCTTCTTTAGCTTCTTGCCCCCTTAACAGGTATTCATATTCCTCTTCTGGTTCTCCAATAATAGCAATGGTATCCAATACTGGAACTTCTTCACCTTCTTTATGTAAAATCTTCAAAATAATACCTGAGACTGGTGCTTCTATTTCGAAAACTGCTTTGTTAGTTTCTACCTCACAGATAACTTCTCCCTTTTTTACCCAGTCTCCCTCTTTCTTTTTCCATTCCTGTATGATACAACTTTCATCAGAAAGTCCTTTTTGAGGGACAATCACTTTAGTCGCCATTTCCCCACCCCTTATAATTCATAACCTCAGTTTTGTAATGATTCATAATTGTAAAAATGCACTACTGTGTTTTCTTCAATTTAGGCATCCCTGAACTGGCTCCCTACTCATCATTTTTACTCATTACCATAATAATTATACTCTATACGCAATACTAGTCTTAACATTATACTATAACTATATATGCAGTATAGTTACTTATAAAGCGGCCCAAAATTCCGGCAAGCTCTAAAATCAGCACTTTCCAAATCTTCAGTACCAAAGGCACTCCATACCTTAGGCCTGAAAATCTTTTCTTCAGGAACATTATGCATCGCCACCGGAACTCTTAACAAAGAAGCAAGGGTAATTAAATCTTTACCGATGTGACCATAACTAATAGCACCATGGTTAGCTCCCCAGAAATTCATAACAGAATAGACATCCCGGAAGGCACCTTTTCCAGTAAGCCGGGGAGCAAACCAGGTGGTGGGCCAGGTGGGATCAGTTCGCTCAGTTAAAATATAGCTAATATCATCTGGTAGTTCAACAGTATGCCCTTCAGCAATCTGTAACATGGGACCCAGTCCCTTGATTAGATTAATTCTAGACATGGTTACTGGCATTTCACCCCGAGTCCAGAAAGTAGAAGAAAAACCTCCTCCACGAAAATATTCCAGATTGGCAGGGCTCCACTGGACATTTTCCAGGCAGGCCTTGACATCCCATTCTTTTATTTCCCAGAATGGTTTCATAACTGACTTACCATTTTCTTTCTGTTCACCAGTGGCATCAAGGGTAGTAGCACCAGAATTAATCAAGTGAATAATACCATTTTCAGCCATTCCACTCAATTCTTTACCAGTAACTCTTTTCACCGATTCTGGGCTCCAGAAGGTTCGCACATCTGAAAATATCTGAGCTCGATTGGTCAGTAAATGATTCCACAACATAGCTATCCCATTTAGACAGTCATTTTCAGTAGCAAAAATAAATGGTTCCCGAATACCATTCCAGTCAAAAGAAGTATTAAGGATAGTCTCGGTAAAATCTCCATTGGGGAAATGATCAGTCCATTGTCTTTGTCCTTGAAAACCTGCAGCAATGGCATTATGCCCTTCTGCTTCCTCCTGATAATCCATCTCTGCTAACTTGGGATTGCCAATCATTAAATCTCGAGCAATTATAGTCATCTTAACCACTGTTTCCCATTCTTTTTCCTTTTTCTTCTGGGAATGCCTTATCTTTTCATTATTTCTATCTTTACCTTCCCGGCAGTTTTCCCTGACCCATCTGAGGGCCTTTTGGTATTCTTCCTGATCATAGATACCTTCTTCAATCCGACGAATAAATTCAGACAGATCTACAAACTCGGTGCGCATTCCCAGATAATCTTTGAAAAATTCTGGGTTCACCACCGAACCAGCAATACCCATAGAAACACTGCCCAAAGAAAGGTAGGACTTTCCTCTCATAAGAGCCACTGCTAAACCAGCTTTAATAAACTGTAAGATTTTCTCCTTAACATCTTCAGGAATGTTTTCCTCTTGAACATCCATTACCTCTCTACCATAAATACCAAAAGCTGGTAATCCCAGCTGACCATGACCAGCCAAGGCAGCAGCCAGATAGACAGCACCTGGTCTTTCTGTTCCATTAAATCCCCAAATTGCCTTTGGTAAATAAGGATCCATATCAATTGTTTCCATACCATAACACCAGCAAGGGGTAACACTAAGAGAGACTCCTACATCTGCCCGGGAGAATTTATCAGCACATTTAGCGGCTTCTGCTGCCCCACCAATGGTAGTATCAGCAATAACACATTCCACGGGTAATCCATTAGGATGACGTAATTGGGAACTAATTAATTGAGCAGCTTTTTCCGCCATTTTCATCGTTTGTTCTTCCAGAGATTCACGAACTCCCCTTCTTCTCCCATCAATAATAGGCCTTATCCCCACCCTGGGAAGTGCCCCTATTAATCTATTTTCAAAATTCATTTTTTCATTTCCTCTCTATTTGATAATTTTATTATAAAAACATTTTATTAAACCATTACACCCTGCTAAGAAGGCAGTTTTTATAGTTAAATAAAATAATTATACGGTAAAATAAGAAAGAAATTTTAGTTTACGACTATTAAGAAATAACACCCTTTTTCAAAATAATATTGGCATATAAAGACTTTTCTCCAGTTGCTACAATAGCATAAGCCTCCCCTGCTCTTTCATAAAACTGAAATCGTTCCAGAGTTTTAATGCTATATACCTCTTTAGAAGCCTTGAAAATATTTTCATAATATTTCCATATCTCGGGTTTTGTATCTGTGCCGTTATCCATATAAAAGACATTATGAGCTTCAAACTGGTCCAGAGGAAAAAAAATTAAAATTGCCTCTAATAAGTCAGGAATCCCATGACCATCAGCTCGCACAGTGAATGTCCCAGCCGACTCAGCAGGATAATTGGCGTCTGCCAATACAATTTCATCCCCATGTCCCATTTCCATTAAAATCATCATTAACTCCGGAGAAATAATAGTGGGAATATTTTTTAACATAATTACTACTCCTTCTAATTAATAGGAAGATATCATTAGTAGCGCACTTGTTAGTAAAATTCATTCAAAAATTAAATCAATTAAATAAGACTTAATCTCCAGGAATAATTCAAACTATAGCATATAATCTCTTACTGCCTCATACCAGGCAACAACATTCTCAACTGGAACATCATAGCTAATAGTATTAGAAACTCCCAGAACTAATCCCCCATCTTGTCCACAATGTTCTATATAATAAATAGCTTCTTTTTTGCAGTCTTCCGGGGTTCCAAACGGCAGTGTTTTCTGTAGACTTCCACATCGATGCAATGTAATTTTATCTCCATATAATTTTTTTATTAAAAATGGATCCATACATTCAGGTTGAATTGGATCTATAACATCAAATCCAATCTCAATAAGGTCAGGCATAATCTCACTTAGATTCCCATCACTATGAATAAAGATATGAATATCTGGATTGATTTCTTTACAAGATGTGATTATTTTTGACAATCTAGGTTTATCAACTGCTCTCCAGATATCCGGCCTCATAATAAGGCTATGTTGTATTGCAATATCTCCCTCAAAACCAACCATATCCATACCAGCTTTTGTCATTCTTCTCAATATCTCTCCCTGGAGCATATAAAGTTTATTATATAACTTTTCAACAAAAGTTCTATTAATTAAATAATCACATAAAAGGTTTTCCATACCTCTTAGCATCCAGGCAATCTTAAATGGTTGAGCTATTAAGCCCTTAACAAATATCCCTTCGTTCTTTAATTTCTGGACATTTCTGGGAAGATCAGGATCATCAATAATATTTTCTACTGTTGGAATAAATACTTCATCTGGATCTTTAGCATTGACTAATGGCCCAGAAGCCCATCCTGCATATTTGCCATCATCACTAATCTTAAAAACAATACCCCAGTCATTTTTAAATGTTTTTTCATCGATTTTTTTATACTTCCTGCCACCGCCCAGCCATGCTGCTTCAATTAAGGCATCCTGTTTATCATAATGATCAGGAAAATTTATCCTAATCCAACCATCTGTCGGAAAACGATCTATATCTACAGCACCTAAAATATCAAGGACTTCCTGATATGATTCAACGCTATAATATTTTTTTAGAGCCTCCTGGACTTCCGACCGAGCATCTATTACAGTAGGTATCCGGTCAGGAAGCTGATGTTTCATTGTTGTTAAAAAACGTTCCCGTTCATTCAAGCTACTATCCCCCTTCCTAAATTTATAAACATATAAAATCTTAAAAATTCCATTATAATTCCTAATAATATTTGAAAAATAACATTTATCTATAATTTTATAATAGTTTTAAGAGATTAAAAAATGTCAATTATGTAGCAATCAATTTTATACAAAGCATTCTTAAAGATAGTTTTCTATAATTTCCTGAATCTCATCCTTTAACTTGTCTTTCTCTTCCTGGTTAAGCCCCAATAAAGGCTTTCTGGTAAAAGTTGGTTTAAAACCTCTATAAGTAAGAGCTTGCTTGAAATAAGCCAAGTTTGCTCCATCTTTTAGTACCATAGCTATATGTCTTATAGCAATCTGTTTTTGATGAGCTTTTTCATAATTGTTTTCTTTAAATGCCTGGAAAAATTCTATAAATATTTCAGGAAATACATTAGCATTTCCTGAAACGCTTCCCTTTGCTCCATATAACATGGCTGGCATAATAATTGGATCTGCTCCTATAATTACATCAAAATCATCAGGCGTTTCATCTACCAATTGACTTAATCTCAATATATCTGCCATACTATTTTTGATCCCTACTATATTTTTTACTTTGGCTAATTTAGATACAGTTTCCGGCAATAGGTCATTGGTCGTACAACTGGGAAGGTTATATAGATAAACTGGAAAATCATCCCTTACACTCTCTGCTATAGCCACATAATATTGTTCCATCTCAGACTGACTTACCTTAAAATAAAAAGGAGTAATTGCTCCAATACCAGCTACCCCTATTCTTTCTGCATGCTGAGCTAATTCACATGCTTCTTTAGTAGATATAGACCCAACCTGAATAAAAATATTCCCCCTATTACCAACATATTCCACGATTAACTCTGCTACTCTTTGTCTTTCCTTTTTATCCATTAAAAAAACTTCGCCTGTTGTTCCTAAAATGTAAAAATTTTTAACTCCTGCCCTGATTAAAAAATCATAATGAGATTTTATTCTTTCTGAATCAATTTCACCATTTTCATCGAATGGTGTAATAGTAGGTACTATAAGGTCTTCCATTCTTTTCATTTAGTTATACCTCTTTAATCATTATTTTTTTATTATACAATTTTGCATCTTTAATCAATAAGAACTTTAAGTACAATTTTTTTAATGGTTTCAGGTTTATCAATCGCAATACCTGGCATGTGCACATCCTGGGGATAAAAAATAACGAATGTACCGGCTTGAACGATAAAATAGCTGCCATCCCCCTTAAAAAATAAAATATCCTTATCCTGGTCATATTTTTCACAACTCTGCATTTCATTAAAATGAGCATAACCCATCTGTTCTTTATTTGTGACCATATATTGGATATCAATATATCGATGATGAGCTTCCCATGCTCCTTCCTCTTTAAGATGGGTAAAATAAATGTTTACTATAGCGTAGATCCTATCCCCTTCTATTTCATATTTTCCTGAATTTAATTCCAATAGATCAGTATTTCTCAAAAAATGGAAAGCTTTATTAAATCCATTATGTATTTGTATATATAAATTTGCATTTTCTAGTACATCAATAATCAACTTATAAATCTCCTATTTGTTACAATAATTCTTTTTAAGATAAGAAAATCATCTATTTATTTTAGATATTTTATTACTAAAGAAAATTTGTTTAATTAAAAAGATATTTTTTATTCTATATCTCTGCCGTCTTTTATTAGTCTTATTGCTTCTTCAAGGTCTTCTTGAGTATCAATACTTAAAGCATTATAATCATATTTAGTTTTAATAACATATAACTTGTAACCATATTCTAAAACTTTCAACTGTTCTAAAGACTCTGCAGCTGACAAAGGCGTATCCTTTAATTTCACAAATTTCAATAGAAAAGATTTTCTATAACCATAAATGCCAATATGTTCATAAACCTTAAAATTTATATCTTTCTTCCTGGGGAAAGGAATCAAAGAACGGCTAAAATATAATGCATTTCCATAAACATCACAAACTACTTTTACTACATTCTCATCTTTATATTTATTTTCATCGTGAAGTTCATAACATAAAGTCGCCATTGGAATATTATCATTTTTCATTAGTATCTTGGTAAGCTCATCTATCATCTCATAACGTATAAAGGGTTCATCTCCCTGAATATTTATTGCAATATCAATATTCAAATTGTTAACTACCTCAGCAATTCGAGAGGTTCCATTGGGATGATTTTCTGAAGTCATAACTGCTTTCCCTTTAAATCTTTCTACTTCTTCTAAAATTCTCTGGTCATCTGTTGCTACAATCACATCATCTAATAATTTTGCCTGTTTAACCCTTTCATACACTCTATGAATCATTGTTTTCCCACCAATATTTTTCAGAGGTTTACCGGGTAGCCTGGTTGAACTATATCGAGCGGGAATAATTCCAATAACTTTCATCTTTAATGATTCCTTCTTTCTACCTAAATTTTTCTATAATTTATATCGTTTAGATCTTTCTAAAAGTTTTCTTCTATTCACTGGTTTAACATTTTCAACAATCCACTCTCTCATACTCTTTCCTTCTTCTGATTCCTGAGGATAGCTCATAAAATCAAGAGAAATTCCTAATCCATCAGCAACCTTACATGCTATAATAGGCCAAATCTTTCCAATATCTCCAACAATAGGTATACTTTTTTCGTGACGTGCAAAAGCAGACATCTCCATTCGGAAGGGAATACCAGTAATCTTAGTCTTGGGTAATCCTTTGTTAATAGCTTCTTGAATCTTTTTATTCTCATTCTCCATTAATTTAGCCTGTATTAATTGTTTATCCAAATCAATTCTGATTATAGTCTTCTCCTTAAGACTAAAGGTATTCATTCCGATCCAATGAGACCAGATCCCATGGCCAGTATAGCATTCAAAAGGTCCATCATGTATTTCCTGAGTCAAAGCTACCGCTGATTCTATGATAACCTCTGATTCTTCTAATATCCTGGCAATACGCATTGATCTTTCTGAAATGGAGATGCTGTCACCAATAGAAAGCCCTACTGCTCCTCCTCCTACAAGTTGAGGGACAGTAACGATAACTGGGAATCCTTTCTCTGCCCCTTTACCTATCATAGTTCTCTCATCTGCACCCCATCCTGCCACTTCTTCAAATGGTAAATTATAAGTCTGAGCAATATTTAGAATTTCACGGGAAAGAATCTCCGTTCTCAAACCCATAGGATAAGCCATATTGCCTGCTGCTTTTATAATAATATCACCATCTACACTTTTTGATTTTTTCAAAAGTTCTTCATCTAAAATCAATTCTTCCTGTAGTTTTTCTAAATCTTCTTCCTTTAGCTGAGTAAATTCAAAAATGTCACCCCTCGGGAGAATATCCTTATCAATCTCAATTCCCAATTTATGTGCCGGTACTCTTTTAACTTTATCTAAACTTCCAGCCATTTCATGAGCAATTACGGCAGAACTTGTGCTCACACTATTAACAATGTTCTTATCCATTAATTCAGATATTAAAATTGTAATACCTTCATGAATATTCGGTCCACTACCGGTTACCACCATTACTTTTCCATTTTTCTTTTTTGCTTCAATAATTTTATCTATTGCTTTATTAAGATTCTCTCTGTTTAACTGTTCTAATTCTTTATAGTATTTATTTATTAGATTAAAATTATGTTTCATTTTATATTACCTATTTATATTAATAATTCAAAAACATTATAATATATTTATATACACTCCCCTCACATTCTTAAATTATTTTTATGGAATATATCCTGCTAATTTGGGTAAAAATAAAACAATTTCTGGGATATAGGTACATGCAAACAATACACTTATTAAAACAATAAGAAAAGGCCATATTTCTCTGATAATTCCTCCCAGAGGGACTCCTGATATAGCACTGACAATAAATAAATTCTCACCATAAGGAGGAGTAGAAAGCCCTATCATAAAATTTAATGTTGAGACAACTCCAAGATGAACTAAATCAATTTCAAATAATATAGCTATAGGTATTAATATAGGCATTACTATAAGTTCTCCTACAATTGGATCCATAAAACAACCTAATAATAATAAAAAGAGATTTACAAATAATAGAAATATATACTTATTGGTAATAATTCCTGAATTCATAACCATATTAGTGAAAGCTACTGGTAATTGTTCTCGGGAAACTATATAACTGAAGATAAGTGCGGCAGCAACCATAGCCGATACATATCCAGTACTTAAGGCGGATTCCTTAAAAATAGTAATTAATTTTTTCAAGCCTAAAACACGATAACCGAATACTGACAAAATTAGGGCATAAAAAACTGCTGCTGCTGCTGCTTCCGTAGGTGTGAATATACCTCCATAGATTCCACCCAATAAAATAACTGGGGTTAAAAGGGGGAAAAAAGCTTTAGAAAAAGACATCACTACACCCTTCAAGCTAAAGGATTCACCAGCAGGATAATTTCGTTTATTTGAAATATATGCAATATAGACCATCATAGCGATAGCCAAAAAAAGACCAGGTATTACCCCACCAATAAATAAATAGCCTAAAGAGGCACCTGAAATCATTGAATAAATAACCATTGGTATACTGGGAGGAATAATAGGTCCAATGGTTGAACTAGCTGCTGTTACTGCGCAGCTAAAATCGGGATCAAATCCGGCATCATTCATGGACTTTATTTCTATTATCCCCAAGCCAGAAGCATCAGCAATTGCAGAACCAGTCATTCCAGCAAAAATAACCGAAGCCAGCACATTGACATGCCCTAAACCGCCTTTAAGCGATCCTACTAATTTACTGGCAAAACTAAAAAGACGCTCGGTTATCATACCTTCATTCATTATTTTAGCAGCCAAAATAAATAATGGTACAGCTAACAAAATAAATTGCTTTTCAAACCCTATAACCATACTATCTACAATGGCTGCAGGACTTATCTTAGATAAAATTATATAAAGCATCGAAGGCACTGAAATAGAGAAAATAATTGGATACCCGAATATAAACATAATTACAAATAAAACTGCCCATATTATTACAATCATTTCACATAATCTCCTGTTTATTGAAATCTTTATGAGTAAATAAAAATTTAATATCATTAATAATATACTCAATATTATGAATGATAGTTAAGAATAAAAATATGGAGAAAACACCAAAAACATAAGTCCATGGTATTTTAAGTGCTACAGTCTTGATTCTATAATTAAACAAAAGATATTCCCAAACAGGTTTAAAAATAATAATAAAAACAGTGGTAGTAATACTATTAAAGAGTATATTAATAATTTTTTGTATTTTAGTCGGTAAAGCATCAAATATGAGATTAAATTTTACATGATGACCTTCCCTAATTCCCCAGGCAGCACCTAAATATAATGTCCATATATAAGCATAAATAGATAGCTCAAAAGGCCACTCCAGAGAAATATTAAGGAAATATCGATAGAAAACTTGAATAATAATCGTAGAAACACAAATTATTAAGGCTGCTGTAGACAGAATTTCCTCAAGAAAAATAATAATAGCATGGTAAATTTTTTTAAATAATTCCATCTATTTTATTACTCCTCTTTTATTTATTAACTTAAATCCCGGGAAGAGGGCAAATTGATTTTACTATTTCCCTCTTCCCATTAATAAGAATGTTTTAGCTAGTTATTCCGCTTCATATACTTCTGCACTGGCATTTTGAATTTTTTCATATACTCCTTTACCCCAGATTTCATCGTTTTTGACATACATTTTTCTAACATTTTCCATAAAAGCTTCTTTATCGGGAATAATTATTTCCATACCAAATTCGTTCTGAAACTTAGCCAGTAAACTTGCTTCCTGTTCTAAAACTAATTGATTGCAGTAATTTCTTCCAACTAATAATGCTTTTTTCATATATACTTTATAATCTTCTGGCATACTCTCCCAAACTTTTTCATTAATTGTGGGATTAATAATGGTCATCTGGTGATCAGTTAAAACAATGTAATGAGTAACTTCATAAAATTTACTGGAATAATCAGTCGGTAACGGATTATCCTGCCCGTCTATGGTTCCTGTCTTTAAAGCCATATATACTTCATTAAAACCTAAAGGAGTAGGCTGTGCACCTAAACCGCGTCCAACATCCATCCATGCTTCTGAACCGGGCATTCTTAATTTTACCCCCTTCAAGTCTTCAGGCCTTCTTACTACTCCAGCTTTCTCAGTTAAATTTAATTGTCTAGTCCCCAGAAACCAGGTATCTAAAACTACTAGACCGGATTTTTTTCTTAATTCATCCCAGTAAGCTTTCCCAATGGGACCATTAACTACATAATAAAGGTGATCTAAATTTTTAAATACATAGGCAGCTTCTAATACACCAATTTCTGGATAAGGGACTAAATCACTAAACCAGGAAGGAGAACCATCGGACATATCAATATCCCCACGCATTGTTCCCAGAACTTGTGTCTTTTGATCCGCTAATTGCCCTGAATGATATATAGTGACTTTTATGTTTCCATTTGTTAACTGTTCTATTATCTCAGCAAATTTCATAAAACCCTGAGTTTGCGGTTCTTGAGGTGTAGCAGCAGTAGAAAATTTTAACTCATATTTTGGTTGTTCAGCAAAAACCACCAGGGAAAACAAAACAAGAAGAAAGCAGATTATCAAAAATATTCTTACTCTTTTCATAATACAATTCTCCTTTATTAATTTTAAAAAAATTGTCAAATATTATATTTTCTAAAAAATATCTATCTAAAGCTATATTTACATACATCACCTCCTATATTCTTAAAAATTCATTAGTAATAAAACTTATTATTTAATTAGTTTATTAATTTTTTAGTGGAATCTCTAATAATAAGTTCTGTCGGTAGAATTATTATTTTGGATTTATGAATTAAATCTTTCTCATTATTTTCTATATTTTTTATTAATAATTCACTTGCTATAGAACCTAACTGATATACAGGCTGTCTTATTACAGTTATTGGTGGAGTTATAATGGGCGCCCATTCTGAATCATCAAAGCATATAATGCCTATCTCATCTGGTATGCTAATCCCCATCTCTTTGATAGCACTTAAGGCACCCATAGACATATCTATATTGGTAACGAAAATTGCTTCTGGCTTATTTACCTGTTTCAATAGTTCTTTTGTTAATTTCTTACCACTCTCTTTTTTAAAATCACCAATTTTAATTAAACTATTATCTTTAGGTATATCAGCTTCTGCTAATGCTTGTAGATATCCTTTTAATCTTTCTGCACCAGTAGTTCTATCTAAATAACCATTAATAATTCCAATTCTCTTATAACCTTGATCTATCAAATATTTTACCGCCTTATAAGCACCATTTGCATTATCAACTAATACAGCATCGCAATCTACTCCCTCAATTACCCTATCTAATAGTACAACTTTGGTCCCCGACCTTATGAGATTATTAATATATTCTGAATTTTTACCGGTAGGAGTGAGTATTATCCCATCTACTCTATTAGATTTTAAAACTTTTAGATAATTTAGTTCTTTCTCGGGATTTTCGTCTCCATTACATAAAATAGTATTATAACCAAATTTATTGGCGGTATCCTCGACAGATTTAGCAATAACTGAATAAAACTGAGAAAGTACATTTCCCACAACTATTCCGATAGAATAGGTCTTTTCCTGCCTCAAGCTTCTGGCAACTGCATTTACTTCATAATTTAATTCTGATACAGCTTCAAGAACTTTTTTTCTGGTCTGTTCCCTAACTCCTGGATAATTTCTTAAAACCCTGGACACAGTTGCAGTAGAAAATCCTGATTTTTCAGCAACATGTTTTATATTTATTTTCATATCCATTTCTTAATAACAACTTTTTAAATTTAGTGAATTATTAATGTAATCGATAACAATTGTAATCGTTTTCATTATATATTAAATTTCTTTTGTTGTCAACATTAGTTTTCCAATTATTTGTAATATGGCAGAAGCTATCTTATTAATTAATTCAAATTTTATAAGGACAAGCTAAAAGATTTAAAATCTGGAGAGGTCTATTGAAATTTCACTCAATTAAATAGTTTTAGTTCTAATTTACAAACCTATAAAATGCTTTTACTTTTGCTTAGACAGGTAGTAGGGCTGATATTTTTTAATCTGATATATTCTCTTTATTATTGACCTTCCCTCTGCAAGGGAACCAATAGTTCCATAAGACTTGGACTGAATCAATATATTACCTAAAGCAGTAGCTTCTACTGGACCAGCATATACCACCAGACCACTGGCATTGGCAGTTAACTGGCATAGTAAATCATTTTGACTGCCACCACCAATAATATAAATCTCTTTTATCTTTCTACCAGTAATTTCTTCAATCTGATGAATCTTCAAGGCGTAGGTATCCGCCAAACTCTCCAGAACTCCTCTGGTTATTTCGGCAATAGTAGTAGGAATATACTGTTCTGTCTTTTGACAATATAATCTAATACGGTCTGGCATACTATCATCAATGAGCCCTGGTTTTAAAAAAATTGGGTCTGAGGGATTAATTTCAAAATGAGCAGGACCGTATTCTCTGGCCATGCTGGTCAATTCTTCATAGCTATAAACTTTCTCTCTCTCATCCCAGTAACGCTTACATTCCTGTATAATCCATAAACCCATGATGTTTTGCAAAAAGCGGAATCCACCATCAGCAGAACCTTCATTGGTAAAATTATACTGGAAACTTTTTTCATTTATGATCGGAACTGGTGATTCTATTCCTAAAAGCGACCAGGTCCCAGAACTAATATAAACATAGTCTTCATTATCTTCCACCGGAACTGCAGCAACTGCACTACCCGTATCATGGCAGGCCGGAGCAATAAGTTCAATCGATCCATCTGAATCTATTTCTTTAATAATATGGTCAAATAAGCTACCAATTATAGTTCCGGGAGGGATAATTGTTCCAAACCAATCCTTATTAAAACCTAATTTTTCAATCAGAGGAAAAGCCCAATTTCTCTTATGGGGATCATAAAGCTGAGTAGTGGTAACTATGGAATACTCATTTTCTTTTACCCCTGTTAGCCAATAATTTAATAAATCGGGAATAGTTAAAAAATAACGAATAGATGGAATTACTTCTGGTTTTTGGGAAATAAAGGAGTACAATTGAAATAAGGAGTTGATTTGCATAAACTGGATTCCAGTAGATTGAAAGAGTTCCTTTCTGGATATTATCTGAAAGACTTCCTCTACAATGTGGTCAGTCCTCTTATCTCGATAATGATAGGGATTGCCAATCAAATCCCCTTCTTTATCCAGTAAAACAAAATCTACTCCCCAGGTATCAATACCAATGCTAGTAATCTGATTGGGAAAATTTTTGACTGCTTCTTTAATACCTTTTTTAATCTCTGAAAAAATACTGAGTAAGTTCCAAAATAAGCTTTCTTTAACCCTAACAGGCTGATTAGGAAAGCGATGCACAACCAAATTTTTTTCTAAATTACCAACAATCACTCGACCTGTTTCAGCCCCTAAATCAATAGCGATATGATACTGAGTCATATTTCTAGCACTCATCATTTTTCCATTCCATTTTTCTATTTCATTTTTCTACCTAATAAAAACTGCTGTCGATACTTTTCATCTGGTCTATAAGCAAGATTTATAACATCTTTATGAGTAAGAGGATGGATTCCACCCAGACCTGATGCCCCAATTCTGATCCAGGCTGCTTTATTAGCAGTAAGGGTAATATTCTTTACCTCTTCTGCGCTGGACCCCAGGGCAATAAGACCATGATTCTGTAAATATAATACTTTGGGAGGTTGTAAGTTTTTTTCTATAAAATCATCAAGAGAATTTTTTATTTTCTGGGCAAGTTTAACACCTGGGTCAACATAGGGGATAAAAATAGATTCTGTTCCCAGCACTACTATTTCATCTGGATAAATTCTTCTCTTTAGGTTTTCAGGAAAACTTTTGGAACAAACCAAAATATTAACAGAAATGGGATGAGTATGTCCCACAAAGTTAACACCATCAATATCAAGACAGACAGCATGTAGTAATGTCTCAACTGATGGCCTTAAGGTCTGGTCAGGATCAATAAGTGCTTCTTTAAATATTTTTTGAATTGTATTCTCAGACGGATTTTCTTCGGAAAGTAACTTCATAATAGTATTGAGCTCAAGATAAACAAATTCCTCTTTTTTTATAGTGGCTAAACAAGTTCCGCTGGCTTTTACCAGAAAGGTCTTGCTTTCTCGTTTATTTATTATTTTAGCGGAAGAATTGCCTTCCCCCAAAATAGTAAATTGATAAGAGCTATTACCCAAAAAATGAGAAAGTTGTACTAATTCATTAAGTATTTTTATTTTATGATCATGTTCTTCTTTTCCAGTCACTAAATCACCCACCCTTTCCTATTAAAACAAGAAATATTTATTGTCGTTTACTTAGTTCTATTTTCTCATAATTATGAATCTGATTAATAATATCCTTTTCTAAGGGAACATTTCTGGAAAGACAATAATAGTTCCAGATAGCACCAAAAGGCATTACTTTGCAAGCCTCTAAAAGTGCCAGTCTGGCAAAATAATCTCCATTCTCTTCATAAACACGCAATTGTTCGGTAGGTTCCAAAAAGGCAAATAATAGAGCTTTCATTACCGCTCTTGCTCCAATTATCCAGGCTCCAACACGATTTAAAGTGGCATCAAAAAAATCCAGGCCTAAGTAAACTTCATGCCATCTTCCGCTTCTTACTAATTCCTGGCAGAAAAATTGTAAATCATCATTAACAATAACAATATGGTCACTATCCCAGCGTATACCTCGACTAATATGAAGCAATAGTTGGTCTGAAAATTGAAGGATAGCTGAAATTTTATCAGCAATCAATTCAGTAGGGTGAAAATGTCCCATATCAATACATAACATCTTATGATTTTTTAGAGCATACCCCATATAGAATTCATGGGAACCTACTACAAAGGCTTCACTTCCAATTCCAAATAACTTTGATTCCAGTGCATCCTTGATTAATTCCGGGGCATAGTATTCAGAAAAAATCTCATCCAATGACTCCTTTAAAATTTCCCGATATTGATATCTATCTATCGGAAAATCTTTAGACCCATCAGGTATCCAGATATTATGAATACAGGCATCCGATTGTTTCTCTCCAATAAAAGCACTAATTTTTCTTGCTTTTTTCACATGGTTAATCCAGAATTTTCTAATTGCTAAATCTTTACTACTCAAGGTATAACCTGATTCCGCTTTAGGGTGGGAAAAACAGGTGCAATTAAAATCAATTTTAAGTTTATTCTGGATAGCCCATTCCACCCATCCTAAAAAGTGTTCTGGTTTAATTTCATCTCTATCTACAAATTTTTTTCCAAACTCACCATAGATAGCATGTAAATTCAATCTATGGACACCTGGCACCATCTTATAAACCTGCAGCAAATCCTTTCTTAGTTCTTCCACATTTCTTGCTTTACCAGGATAATTTCCAGTTACCTGAATGCCTCCTCCGGATAGTTGAGCATCAGGTTTCTCAAATCCACTTACATCATCCCCCTGCCAGCAATGGATTGATAATGCTACCTGATCTAAATTTCTCAAAGCTAATTCTACATCAACCCCCCAGCCAGCATATTGTTCTTTTGCCATCTGATAGGCGGCTATTATTTCTTTAGTAAGCATGATAGTACCTCTTGATTCTTATCATATCATCTTTTTAGGCTAAATCCTTATATTATAGAAATTTCCTTAGTCCATATGAAAGACTTCAATTAGAGGATAGGTAATGGGTGAGTTATCGGGATTGGTGTCCATTAAATCTTTCATATAATCCCACCATTTTTTCATTATCTCCATTTGCGGAAGCTCATCTACCCTATTTTCCTCTTCCAATTTTTGTACTGCAAATAAGGTATTGGTCTCATTATCCCAAAAAATGGAATAATCTTTTATACCAACTTTAGTCAAAGCCTCTTTTAGCTCCGGCCAGATACGGTCATGTCTGAGTTTATATTCCTTTTCCTTTCCTGGTTTTAACTTCATTTTAAACGCCACTCGTTTCATCTTTATATCCTCTCCTAATTTTTTCTTTCCCCAAGAAAACTCTCTCACGGATATTCCTTATAAATTCCGGAAGTAGAATAGCAATAATAAGCAAGAAACCTGAAACAATGCTCATAACTTTTCCGGGAACATTTACTAAACCCATACCGAATCTTAAAAATCCCAGTAAAAAAATGGAGATAATAACACCTAAAATATTACCTTTTCCTCCGGTAATGGCTACCCCTCCCAATACTACCGTGGTTATAACTTCTAACTCCCATCCCTCAGCAATATTGGGACGGGTACTTCCAATCCTGGAAGTCAATAAAATAGAGGCGATCCCTGAACAAAAACCAGTTAAGGTAAAATTTAATAACCGAACATTAGCTACCGGTATTCCAGAAAATCTTGAGGCAATAGGATTATTTCCAATGGCATATATTTTCCTGCCCAGAGTAGTTCTATGTAAGATAATAGCAAAAAAGATAGCCAAAACGGCAAATAATACTAATTGAAAGGGAATCCCGCTATTACCCAGGTAGCCCTGTCCGAAAAAAGCAAATGAAGAGGGATACTTGGTAAAGGCTTTATCTCCAAGAATAACATAAGCAATTCCTCTAAATAAAGACATACTGCCAATAGTTACTGCAATAGCAGGTACATTGAGTCTGGTTATAATTATCCCATTGAAAAAACCAGCAGCAATACCGGTTAAACAGCCAATTAAAACCAAGCCCCCGGTTTGCACCCCAAAAGTAGAGGCTAATCCCATAAAAACAGAACAAAGGGCAATAATAGAAGCCACTGAGATATCAATATCACCACAGATAATAACAAAGATCATGGGAAGGGCAATAATAGCCTTTTCTGTGAAATTAAAAGTGGTATTCATAATATTGACGTAATTTAAAAAATAGGGAGAGATACGGGAATTAATAATAATAATCAACACTAATATAAAAAATAACATGGTCTCCCAGCGCATTAGCCATTCTGTAATATTTAACTTTCTTAGTCTTTTATTTTTATCAGCCATGATTTTGTTTTAGAAACCTATAATTCCCTCTTTTTCAAAATAAGCTGCTGATTTCTTTGACTCATCACTGTATTAATAATGATGGCAACAATAATAATAAAACCCTGAATAAACATCTGCCAGAAAGGCGAAACATTGATAACTGGAAGCGCATTTTTGATAATACCTAAAAAAAGAGCACCCAAAACCACACCCATAATACTTCCGGAACCACCAGCTATACTGGTACCTCCTATAACACAGGCTGCTATGGTCTGTAATTCGAAGCCAATTGCGGTATCGCTCTGTGCTGAGGCATAGCGGGCCAC
Organism: Candidatus Atribacteria bacterium UBA6794; assembly: GCA_002452835.1. GTDB lineage: Bacteria > Atribacterota > Phoenicimicrobiia > Phoenicimicrobiales > Stramentimicrobiaceae > Oleihabitans. The sequence goes on from DKFO01000071.1 coordinate 58,410, forward strand.
CCATAAAAATCCAGATAATCCACAAATCCCCCCACCTAAAGCAAACACCAGATACCTTATTTTTCTTAAATTAATACCCACATACTGGGCGGCAGTAATATTGCCTCCCACACCATAAATTTCCCTGCCCGTACGGGTATAATAAAGAAAAATTGAAAATAATATTATCACCACCAGAGAAATAATGAGCAGCGAAGATATACCAAAAACATGAATGCGAGGGAAAAGCCGAAATGAATCAGTCATCTCATGAGCACTTACCCAGGTTCCTTTACTCAGGACAAATACTAATCCGCGATAAATACTCATAGTGCCCAGGGTAGTAATAATAGGAGGGATATTACCATAAGCAACCAGTAGTCCATTAAAAGAGCCTAATATAAATCCAATGATAATAGACAAGAAAAGAATTATAAATACCGAAATTTCGGGATGATATTGATTTAATAAAGCTACACTCATTCCGCTGAAGGCCAAGCTAGAAGCCACAGATAAATCGATACCGGAAGTCAAAATAACCAACATTTGACCAATGGCTACCATAAATAATATTGCTGTATCATCCAGAATGTCCCTAAAATTAGAAATGTTAAAAAAACGAGGTGCACGTAAAGTAATAAGTAATATTTGAATAATAATCAATATCAAAAGGGTAAATTCACGACGCTTAATTAAATTCACCTCAGCATTTTCCTTTCAGCCCAGAGTTCTTATTTCAGTCTGGTAATTGCTATTCTAGTATACCAGTAGCAGCCTTGATAATCTTCTCAGAACTGGCTTCTTTTCGATCTAAACAGTTAGTAATAATGCCTTCATGCATCACTATAATACGATCAGACATTCCAATAATTTCTGGCAGTTCAGAAGAAATTAAGATAATAGCAATTCCCTCCTTAGCCAATTTAGACATAATGCTATGTACAGCAACTTTAGTTCCTACATCAATCCCTTTAGTTGGCTCATCCATAATAAGAATTTCAGGTATAGTAGCCAGCCATTTTGCCAGTACCACTTTCTGCTGATTGCCACCAGAAAGTGCCAGCACTAACTGCTGCCAGGTAGCAGCCTTAATATCCATATCTTTACCATATTTTTCAGTAATCTCCCACTCTTTAGGTTGATTAAGAAAGATAACCCTGCTTAATTTATCAACAATTGGTAAAGTAATATTATCTTTTATAGTCATCTCCAAAATAGCACCCTGCAATTGTCGGTCTTCAGGTATATAGGCCATACCTTTGTCCATAGCTTCCTTTGGATTTCTGATGTTAACCTGTTCTCCTTTGATAAAAATTTCCCCCTCTCCTTTCGGGTCAATACCGAAAATAGTTTGCATAATCTCTGACCTCCCCGCACCAATCAGGCCAAAAAAACCAAGAATTTCTCCTTGATGTAGTTCAAAGGAGACATCTTTAAAAACACCTGGCTTTGATAGACCTTCCACCTTTAGTACTACTGGTCCTGGCTTTGTCTCAACTTTAGGAAACATTTTATCCAGTGTTCTACCAACAACCATCTTGATAATTTTATCGGGAGAAGTATCTTTTATCTCTCCCTCTCCAATAAATTTTCCATCTCGTAAAACTGTAAAATGTTCAGCAATCTCAAAAACTTCTTCAAATTTATGAGAGATAAAAATGATGGCTCTACCTTGAGCCCTTAGTTTTCTAATAATGCGATAGAGATACTCAACCTCTTTTAAGGTTAAAGCAGAGGTTGGCTCATCCATAATTACTATCCTAGCATCCCTCGAAAGGGCTTTGGCAATTTCTACCATATGTCTTTGAGCCACACTTAAATTTTTCACCGGGATATCTACCTCAATATCCATTTCCAGGCGATCAAGTAGTTCTTTGGTTCTTTTTCTCATCTCTACCCAATCCAATAAACCTCTTTCAGATTTTTTAATATGATGTCCCATAAAAATATTCTCCAGCACAGATAATTCTGGGAACATAGTAGCTTCTTGATGAATAGCTGAAATACCAGCTTTTTGAGAATGAATAGGAGATGGGAATACCACCTTAGCTCCATTTAAATATATATCTCCTGAGGATGGTTGATAGATACCGGTCATTATCTTTACCAGCGTGGACTTCCCGGCACCGTTTTCCCCAACTAAAGCATGTACTTCCCCAGTTCGAATCTTAAAGTCAACTTCATCTAAAGCCCTAATACCAGGGAAATACTTGCTAATTTTTTTTAGAACAAGTATCTCTTCTTTCAAATTCTGCTCCTGCTCGCACTTAGGTAAGGAAAGCGAAGTATGATTATATTTTATATTTCACCATACTTCGCTTGAATAGAAAATAAAAAATTGAAAATAGAGAACAATGTTAGTAATATATTATTGTCCGCAAGGTGCCGTAAGCTTAATATATTTCGGCAAACTGTTCAATGTTACTCTTATCAAAGACATATGGTTCACCCATAACTGCAACATTATTTTCCCCTACTTCAATTTTACCCATTCTACCTACCTCATAAATCTGTCCTTGTTCTGCCTTAAATTCACCAGTAATTAATTGGTAAGTAATATAGGTGGCAGAATATCCGAGATCAATCGGATTCCAGAGGGCCATTTTCTCACAGGTTCCGTTCAGAATATATTGTTTCATCTCCGAGGGAAGTCCTAATCCTGTTAATTGTATTTTTCCAATTTTACCTGCATCTTCAATTGCCTTAGCAGTGGCAGCAATACCAACAGTAGTAGGTGAAATAATTCCTTTTAAATCAGGATAAGAGGTAAATAAGCCCATTGCTTCGCGGTAGCTCTTATCGGAAAGGTCATCACCATAGACCACAGCAACCAGCTCCATATTTTGATAAGCAGGTTCTTTCAATTCTTCTTTCATCCACTCAATCCAGGTATTCTGATTGGTATGCTGAGAAGAAGCACTTAAAATAGCAATCTGTCCTTGGTAATTAATAAGTTCAGCAATCATTTTTACCTGGCTTCTACCAATAAACTCCGCTCCAGAAGGATCAAGATGGATCAATCTTCCCTCAGGTGCTATTCCAGAATCAAAGGAAATTACTGTAATGCCCATATCCATCGCCCTTTTACAAATAGGAACCAGTGCATCAACATCATTTGCTGATATGGCAATTCCATCTACTCTCTGGGCAATAAGTGAATCAATAATCTCGATTTGTCCTTCTGCAGTAGGTGTACTGGGGCCCTGGAAGATTAGCTCAATACCCCCCAGTTCTTCGACTGCTTCCAGCCCACCAGTATGACATGCTTCAAAAAAGGCATTACCTAAATTTTTAACCACCATAGCTATTCTAACATTATCTGCCTGAGCAAAAACGACTGAAGTCATTAAAAAAATGAAGAGAAGGGAAATAAGAAATAGATTTTTTATTTTCATATAAACCTCCTATTTTTAAAGAAAAAATGTCATTTTAAAAAACCATTATTGAGGAATAAATAAATTATTTAAAAACTCATCACCTCCTGATTAATAAATTTTCCTCTCTTTTTATTAACTAATATTATGACATAAAAAGATACCTTTTTCAAAAAATTAATTATCTTTTTATTTTTTTCCTATTGCTTTCGACTGATTCTCTGTCCTGCTGCTTGTAAAATCATCTCTAACGTTTTTGGGTATGGAAAACCAGCAAGCTCAGCCATCTTAGCCAGATGACCATCCCAGCACCATCCTGGATTTGGGTTCACTTCCAGAAGTTTAGGCTGACCAGTGCTATCCAGTCTCCAATCAAATCGACAATAATCTCTACATTCTAATCTTTCTGAGAGTTTTAAACAACTTTCTATAATAAATTTTTCAATATCTTCAGCAAGTTCGGCACGAACAGATTTAATATTCCAATAAGCTGTATTCGGTAACCACTTAGACTCATAACCACATATCTGTGGTAAATCATCTGGTAAAGAAGAATAGTCTGCCATAATAATGGGTAAAACTAGATAGGATTCAGGAGGATTTCCGATAATTCCGATACTTAAATCTTTCCCGGTAAGAAATTCTTCCACTAAAATCGGTTTATCATAACCAAACCTTTCCCTAATTTCTGAAATAGCATCCACTATTTCTTCAAAATTATTAGCTACACTCTTTTGAGTTATGCCAAAACTGGAATCCCCAAAATTAGGTTTGACAATTACTGGAAAACTAAAAGGCAGTTCAAAAGTAGCATCTTCCGGCTTAATAAAGAAGGCTTCTGGTACTGGGATACCCATTTCTCGAGCAATTCCCCGGACCAATGATTTGTCATAACAATAGGCTAAACATTGAGGACCTGAACCACTATATGGTATACCAAGTATTTCCAGTAAAGAAGGAATATGAAGCTCTTTTGGTGCCTCATTATTATAGCCTTCATCACAAAGATTAAAGACAAAATCAATCTTATCTTTTGCTTTCCATAAATCTTTTATCAAGTTATTATGATCACAAAAATAATCGAATTTAAACTCAATTAATTCTCTTAATCCTGATTTTAATTGATCTATAGTATATAAATCATCATCATCAAAAATAGTAGAAGGCTTTAATGGATCTGGCTTATGGGGGTCACCTAAAACCACTACTACATTCTTTAGCTTTTTTTTCGCTTTTTTCTTTACTGGGGCCCACTCTTTCTTAGATATGGCAGTGACAATTAGACACCTTTCCATCATTCCCAAATCTTGATTCCGTTTTGAATTTGGAGAAAATTCACCGTGAAAAGTAATATCTGAAAAACCTGCACTTCTTAACAGATCAGTCAAACTTTCTTTAGAGTAAAGTCTTTCAGCGTAGAACTGATCCGTTATTAATCCCTTTTCAATATGACTGATAATCTCTCTGGAGATAAGCCTCTGTTGATCATGAGATAGTGAGCGTTCTCGACAGACAAAATGCTTTTTATCTATCCATTCCCAGGAACGACTTTGAAAAGTTTCTTTTAAATATTCTCCATCAGAAACTTCAATTAAGAGTTTACCCCAGGGTTTTAAAATTCTGAATACTTCCTTCAGCACTCTCAAATCATCCTGGATAGAATCAAAATAACCAAAACTATTACCCAGAATAGTCACCACATCATAGGTATCAGGAGGGCAGGGAATTTTCCGGGCATCACCCTCTCTAAATTTAATATTAATATCTTCTTTTTTAGCTAAAGTCTTCGCTTTTTGAATAAGATAATGAGAACGGTCAAGACCTTCTACATTTTTAAAATTTCTTCTACCCAATTCCAGTGCATGCCTACCTTGACCACAACACAAATCTAAAAATTTATCTTCTGGAGAAAGCTGTAAAATATTTTGAAATAAGTCTACCTCCCAGCGAGTTATATTTATATCCTCTACTACATCACCATCAGTTTTTAAATAAAGGTAATTAAAAATTCTCCTCCACCAATCCGGTCTTACATGTTCTTCCAGATCTGGTACAGGACCAAGAGGAACTTTTCTTTTTTTACTTTTTCTATTTGGTGCAATCTTTTCATCGGGTAATATTTTATGATTCATTACTCTCACCTTAATTATTAATTTAACTTTTCCAGATATTTTTCATAAACAGAAAGGGTATTCTGATCATATAATACAAAGCGAATATGTTTTACATAGGTTAGTTCTGGTAATAACTCCTTTAAAGTATTAAAAACAATTTGAGTAGCTTCTTCAAGAGGATAACCAAAGGCACCGGTAGATATAGCTGGAAAGGCAACTGAATCAATACGATGTTGGTCAGCTAACCGTAAAGCATTACGATAACAGTCTGCTAAGAAAATTTCCTCAGGACTATCAAGGCCATAAACTGGCCCTAAACAATGTATGACATATCTATTGGGTAATTTATGACCTCCAGTAATAACTGCCTCACCTGGCTTAATAGGTGCTAAAGGTCTGCATTCTTCTTCTAAGCCGGGACCAGCCGCTCTATGCAACGCTCCGGCTACACCTCCTCCTGGTCTTAATTGGGCATTGGCCGCATTTACCACAGCGGTCATATCTCGTTGAGCAGCAATATCTCCTTTAAGGCATTCAATAGTTATTCCCGCTATCTTCTTTTTCATAATAACCCCTTTTTTTTAATTAAAACTTTCCCCCAGATATTCAAGGAAATCCTCCCCCCTTAAAAACTCTTGAAATAAACTCATGATTTAATATTTTTTATTTATCTCTTTGTTATCTAATCTTTGATATATTTTACTACTGAAATTAAAAATATAAAGAACTTTTTGAAATAATTTAAGGTTCATCTTTATTCTCCATTTTTAACTCCAAAGTCTTATCTTTCCATAAACATCTTCTTGTTAGTTCTTAAGAGATTACTATTTTAAGCATAGTGAATGGAGCAAAATTACAAAATTAGAAGATAGATATTAATAATTTACTTTATTCACTAATCCTTCCCATAATCGAAAGGCTTCTTTAGCCTCCACTGTCTTAATCTGAATTAAAGGAATAGCCCGCTCGGAAATAGGAAGATTAAACTCAGAATAGATTAAATCATCAGCAAACCCAATCTTATGAGCATCTTTTCTGGAATTACTATAATAAATTTTATCCAGATGAGCCCAATAGATAGCACCAAGACACATAGGGCAAGGTTCACAGGAAGTATAAATACTACAACCTGATAGGTTAATAGTCCTTAATTTTTGACAGGCTCCTCTAATAGCCTGTATCTCGGCATGAGCAGTAGGATCATTGTTCTGAATAACAGCATTTACTCCCTTGGAAATAATCTCCTGATTCTTTACAATAATAGCGCCAAATGGTCCCCCTCCCATCCTCACATTTTCGAGGGATAGTCGTATTGCTTCTTGCATAAATTCATCAATCATAATATATATTCCTTTCCAACAATTAAATGATAGAGTTAATTCAGAATTAATAATTATTAACAATAATGTTTATTTTAAGATAATTTGTATTAATTTAATAGGTTGTTAATAGAGAAGAAGGTAATTATTCTATCGCTTTAATACCAATGCTTTTCAGCCAATCTATAGCCTCTGCTTTCAATCTTTGTTCTTTATATTGAAACCATTTCTGTTGGTAATCGGGATAATCATCTAATACCATTTTAAAACGCCTAAAAGCTCCCTTGCCAGCCAATGCTATCTTTAATTTTTCTTTTAATAATTCGTCCATTATACCTTCTGTATATTCCACCATCATATGGTAACTTTCATAAGATGGCTTTTCAGGTATATTAATATAACGATCTGGGTTGTTATATAGTATATCTTTAGCTACTTTTACTTCATCCTGCATCCATTCTGGTAAATCATCTCTTAATTTTTCTTCTTCTGCATATGCTGTTGCCTCTTCTGATAAGACAATAATCTCTCCAGTATCCCGATCAAGATAATATTCTATATATTCCCTATTCACATCCTCCATGGCTTCCCATATCATGCTTAAATCAATTTTTAATTCTTTCATAATAATACACTCCTAACTCTAAATAAATAATTTTTTATGGTACGCTATTTTTTCTAATATAATAATAACTGTAAATTAAAATATTTTCTAACTTTTTTTACCAAATATTATGTTGGTAATTCTATATTTAATTCAACCTTAGAATTATAAATAAAGATTTAATATTTATTATTATCTCTGATAGCTTACCTTTTTATATTTTTTAAAGTATTGAAATTTTTATAAAATTCCGATAATTTAAAAGTATATAAAAAGAATATATAATAGGAGGATCTTATGAATCAATTTTTAACTATCCTGATAATTATTATTCTTTTGACTTTTATCTACCTGTATGTAGTAAAAAGCGGGAGGAAGGACCGAAAAAAACGTGCCTTATGGCAGGAATGTCGCCGACAACTTCGGCTTCCTACCAAATTAGCTGATGAAACAATTGAAAGACAAATCAAAAGTCTAAAAGAACGCCATCCTGGTCAGACTGAAGAATGGTATCTGGAAAAGATTATTTATGACCTGGAAAGAGACCGTAATTAAATAAAAAGGTAATAACAATATAATTTGGGTTTTGGGTATCTAATAATAATTTTATTAGGAGACTATAATTAAATCGTAATTCTGCTTACCCAGACCCAACTCTTCAGCATACCTTAAACCTACTTTCCAATCGGTATCAGGATGCACATAATGAAATTTGTCTTCTCCTACCTGATAATTTCGCTCTTCCAGAATAGACTGCTTATTCATAGAAGCTTTATTCACTAAATCTACACAGGCTTTATCCAGGGCTACTGGGTCGAAAGAGGCGGCCATTCCAATATCAGGAACAATGGCCATATCATTATAATTCCAGCAATCACAGTAGGGAGAAACATTCATAAGAAAACTGATATGAAAATTTGGTTTACCTCTTAATACGGCATAGGCATATTCTGCTATTTTTTCCTGCACGATTGCCCCGGAAGCATCAGATCCTGCTACCGCAGCACTATACTGGCAAACTGCTACACACTGGCCACAACCAATACATTTTTGATAATCGATTTTTGCTTTTTTATTTCTATCAAATTTTATTGCTCCCTGAGAACAATTCTTAATACAATATCCACAACTGGTGCAATTTTTAATCTCAATTCTGGGTTTCGAAGTGGAATGCATTTCCATCTTCCCGGCTCGGGAACCACTTCCCATGCCTAAATTTTTTAGAGTACCCCCAAACCCAGTTAATTCATGTCCTTTGAAATGAGTAAGAGAAACAATGATATCAGAATCAGCAATAGCTGCACCAATCTTAGGAGCTCGACAATGTTTTTTATTAATAGTAATTTCTCTATATTCTGTTCCTTTTAGTCCATCAGCTATAATCACGTCACACCCCACTGCTATCCGATGGAAACCATTTTCCATAGCAGTATTTAGATGATCAATAGCATTTGCTCTTTTACCATGATAAAGAGTATTAGCATCAGTAAGAAAGGGAATACCACCCAATTTTTTTATGAGTCGAACAATACAGGCCACATAATTTGGCCGGATATAAGAAAGATTACCAGCTTCTCCAAAATGTATCTTCAGTGCCGTAAATTTCCCCTTATAATCAATATTATCAATCCCTGCTTTTAAAACTAAATTCTCTAATTTATCCAATAAGTTGTTCCCCGGTCTTGCTCTTAAATTAGTAAAATAAACCTTGGATTTTTCCACCTCTTTACTCCTTCTCTTCTGTCAGGGATATTCAAGAGGAATCTTTCCCCTTGAGATCCCCTGAAATAAAAGCAAAATATATTGTTACTTATTTAGTAAATAATATTTATATTATCTTGCATTATCGAAATTGCCTGGAAATTACGATACAACAAATATATCTTTAAAGAACATAAACCCCAATATTAATATTAGTTTACTACATTCCTTTCTACTTATTTATACTTCAAAGCCTAAAAAAGTTTTGACTAAATAACCGATGAGGAAAGAAAGAGCTGCTACACCAATGCTAATAGAGGCCATTTCCAGAAATCTCCTCTTGAAATCGTAATCATTGGCTACAGAAATATAATAATTAAACACTAAGATAATAACCAGTGCTACCACAATAGTCATAATAAGACTAGAAATATAATTATTGATTAAAAAATAAGGGGCAACCAGGGCCATTACTGTTAAGATATAAGCAATCCCGGTATACAGAGCTGATTTGCCTGCTCTTTTTTGTTGTTCTGGATCAGGCTCTGATTTGGTAGAGAGATATTCGCTGGCAGCCATGGAAAAGGAGGCAGAAATACCAGTAATCAAACCAAGAAGAGCAATCATTCTGGAATTTTGCACAGACAAGGTAAAACCGGCTAAGGCTCCAGTCAACTCTACTAAAGCATCATTCAAACCCAAAACAACCGAACTCATGTAAGAGAGTTTTTCTTCATTAATCATATTAATTAGTTCAGACTCGTGTTTTTCTTCCGCTTCTATTATTTCTTTCATGTCCGGTATAGCATTAAGTAATTTTTTATAATTTTTTTGCGCCTCTTCCTCTCCTTTTTCCTGTAACTTAATACCAAAGGTCAGACCAAACACCCGTGCTACAAAAACATAAAAAAACACTCTTAATCTGTCTACCTTTAAATCTGTCTGAGTATATCTCTTGAATATCTGAGCATGTTTCTTTTCATCTTCGGATATCTTGGCTAATATTTTAGAATTATGGGAATCTTGCACTAACTTTGATAACCGACCATAGACTTCCTGACCTACCAGCTCATCTTGTTGAGCTTTCTTTAGCTCAGCAAGCTCATATTCACTTAACACATACTCACTCAATTTGTCCATAGAACCTCTTCTTTCTGGTAAGGATTATACTTAATTAGCTCTCCATTCTTCCCTGCGTTCATCCTGTATTCTTTCTGATATTTTTATTATCTTATTTTATATTATTTACTATCCGCTTTTAAAATCCCTGCTCTGGCATAATTTTCCCATTCCATTTCCCTGATAATAATACTCACTGCCTCTTCTGGGCAATTCAAAGTTTCGGTAATTGCCTCAGTAACTTTCTTGACCATCTTTCTTTTCTGTTCTACTGTTCTTCCTTTTAATATCTCTATTTGTAGAATAGGCATAATTTTATCCTCCTTAATTTAATGGCTATTTTATAGCAAAAAAGATTCTCTTAGTCAAATTTAAATAATTAATTTATAATAAAGTAAGCCTACCCATTCGTGTAATGCTCTCAAGTTATGCTCCCAGGAACTTCTATTAGGAAAAATATTTAACAGACCTGGTGAAATATTTTCATATAGAAAATTAACTGGATAGGGTATAACAGGAATATCACTATTCTGAAAAGCAAACATCGCTCTGGGCATATGAATGGCACTGGTTACCAGAATAACTTCTTTAAAATCCTGTTTTCTAATCATATTCATAGTAAAGGTAGCATTCTCAAAAGTGGAACGGGATTGGGTTTCGGTATAAATATCCTCCCCAGGTACTCCTAAATCTAGCAAAAACTGCTGCATCACATCAGCTGCCGGGATATCCCCGCTGAAACCAGGAACAGTTCCCCCACTTACCAGGATAGGACAATTAATGTTAAGATAAAGAAAATAAGCACCAACAAGACGAGCTAGTGTTATCTCCCCAATTTCAGCATTTTCTTCCCCTGCTTTAAAACTTCCATTTATCATATCTCCGGCCAGTACTACTATGATTGAATGAGAAAGAGCATCATTGTCTCCCAAAATTGGGGGTGACAAAATATAATCATCTTCCAATGGCTTTACCAGGATATATTCTCCTAACCAGGAACTAAATAGAAACAGAATAGCAATCAAAAATACAGTTAAAAAAGCAGCTATTTTTTTCTTATTAAAAATAAAAAGCAAAGAGAGCAATAAGATGGCAATAATAATTATTCCTGGTGGGAATAGCCATGATATCAATATTTTACGAAATAAAATAGTTGAATTGATCATAAAGAAGATATTCAAGGAGAATTCTTCCCCTTGAAAACTCCTCAAATTAACTTTAAGACGTTACCATAATCTACTGGAGCTGGTCCAAATTAATAGTAACTGGCACCGCTATTTTAAAGTAAAGGTATTCCTGCAGTATTTCCTTAAGTTCTAAATCGGTTATATTTTCCTGTTCAATCCTAACAGTCACTTCTTTTTCCTCTCCTGGTGCTAAATTGATTTCTTGATTTGCTGGTTTTAAAAATTCAGAAGAAGATTGGATAGAAATTTGAGGCAAGGCACTGTTACTGTTATTTTTTATTAGAAATTTGGTTTCATAAATATTCTTACCTTCCTCTTCAATAGCAATAACATTAGGTAAAGGATAAATAGAAACTACCTCTTCTTTCTCTTTAATATAACCTTCGATTCTTAAGGTAACATTTTTTCGATTAGGGTCATTAGTAACTAAGCGAATGTATTCTCTTACTATTCCCATTGTCTCTTCACTGGCATTATAGTTGAAATTCAAATCTATCTGCTCTCCCGGAGCTAATTGTATTGGAAAATTAAATGTTTCTTGATTATATTGGACTGAAGAGGGGGCCTCTATATTTTCTATTTCCAAAACTAAATCACCCTTATTGGATACGGTTACCAAAAGTGAAGTAGAATCACCTTGTGCCAGTAAACCCAAATCCCATTGATTGGTAGATAGATGAATTTGGGGAGCAGGTATATGTTCCACCTCAGCCTTGATAGTAATTCTTTTTCTAGGATTTTCTGGATCATTACTGTAAATATATACCGATTGGGTCACCTCCCCCTCATATCCTCGAGGATTAAAGGTCACTTCTAATTGTGCTACTTTACCAGGTAAAATCTTTTCATCAGAAAGCACTGTTGCAGTGCAACCGCAGGGAGCTTGCACCCTCTCGATAATAAGTGGTTCGCCTCCCTCGTTTTTCACAGTAAAAAGATAGGTCTGTGGTTGGTCTGGGGTTATTCTTCCTAAATTCCCTTCCTCTTCTGAAAGGGTTAAGGTCGGGGGACCTTGATATTGGCTACCTACCCCGCTAAAAAGAAATGCTACCCCTACCAAAATGGCTATAATAACGATAACAATTACGATAAAATGTTTCCTTTGCATTCCTGCTAACACCTCTTTCTTTTCAATATATTCCAGGGGAATCTCCCCTTGATAACTCCTAAATTAACATTAAGATAATAATCTATTACCCTCACCCTTCCCTCTCCCTCGAGGGAGAGGATGATAAATAAAAATAACTAAATCAATCTTATTTCCTTCTCACCTTTACCAGTTCTTCTCACTCTCCCTATAATTTTACTGGCAGTAAATCCTTCTGCAATTAATAAATTTAAAATCTGCTGGGCATCCTTCTCACTAACTGAGATAAGCAGACCACCAGAGGTTTGAGCATCATATAATAGCATCTCCTCTGCCGAATCAATTTCTTTTTCTTTTTTCACGCTGCAGGAAAATATTTCACAATTAGCCTTACTCCCCCCTGGAATAATGCCTTTTCGAGCCAGTTTAATAGCCTTCTTTATTATGGGGACTTCTTCTACCTTGATATCAGCCCCCAAATCGCTTCCCTTTAGCATTTCCCCTAAATGACCCAGTAAGCCAAAGCCAGTAATATCAGTCATGCTGTGTAGTGTAAAATTTAAAATAACATTAGAAATATTATTTAGTTTAGTCATCCAGTTAATGGCTTCCTGAACTTCCGGTTGAGCTATCTCTCCAAACTTAAAGGCAGTAGAAATTATACCAGTTCCCAGAGGTTTGGTTAATATTAATAAATCTCCTTCCTGACAGTTGTTATTTCTAATTACTCTATCAGGATGTACCATACCCAGAACAGCCAGTCCATATTTTGGCTCACGGTCTTTTATACTATGCCCTCCCACCAGAATAGCTCCTGCTTCTTTTACCTTCTCCAAACCACCTTTGATTATTTCCTCCAGTTCCGTCAGTCGATCAGCCGGGAAACAGACTATATTTAAAGCCAAAAGCGGTTTACCACCCATAGCAAAGACATCACTTAAAGCATTGGCAGCAGCAATCTGTCCAAAGGTAAAGGGATCATCCACAATAGGAGTAATAAAATCAACAGTGAATACTATCGCCTTCTCCTTGTCTATTTGATAAGTTGCTGCATCTTCCTGATGTTCAAAACTGGTCAATAAATTTTTATCAGAAATATGGTTTAATTTACAGAGAACCTCACCGAGGTCCTGATAACTCATTTTTGCTGCTCAGCCAGCCGCAGAAGCTAACTGCATTAAATTCTTCTTCCTATCTGACATCTCCCTCACCTCCTTAATTCCTTCTTCTTTTTTAATCATTTTTGAAGAAAAGCAGAAGAAATTTGCTCTACCAATTTTTTATCATATTGAGGTTCAATAGTTCTGGGGTCAAAAAGTAAATAGTTATCCTTAATTCTACCCAGTATCGCAGGATTAGAAAGTCTCAACTTCCGGTCTAACTCTTCAATATTTCCCTCAGTTTTGATAGCCAATAGGTAAGTTGGTAGCGTCTTATCAGGTAAAGAACCGCCACCTACTAAAGACACTCCTTCCCAACAGGTGGCAGGGATACCTATCTTTCTCAAACTGCGGGCCAAAGACTGACTCCTCTTTTTAATTTCCTGGTAGGAGCTGGCTATCATCTTCCAGACCGGTAAATCCTGTAATGTCCTGCCCTGTAAGTAAAATAATAAAGTAGTCTGCAGAAGGGATAGGGTTATCTTTCCCACTCGGAAGGTGCGATACAAGGAGTCTTTTCGAATTTGGTTGAGATATTCCATCCGGCCGCAGATAATTCCTCCCTGGGGACCCCCCAGTAATTTGTCCGCACTAAAAGAGACCAGGTCGGCACCACTTTTTATCATCTCCTGGACCATTGGTTCATGAACTAAACCAAACTGCTCACTTGGTAAAAATGTACCACTACCTAAATCCACTACCACTGGAATCTTATATTTTTTACCAAGAGTCTTGAGCTCTTTTACGCTTACCGATTGTGTGAACCCGGTTAAAGAAAAATTACTCTGGTGTACCTTCAAGAGCAAAGCAGTATTTTCATTAATAGCTTCCTTATAATCACCCAGATTGGTCTGGTTAGTAGTGCCCACCTCATGCAGGAGAGCACCACTTTCTCTTAATATATCAGGAATGCGGAAACCTCCGCCTATTTGTACCAATTCTCCCCTGGAAATAATTACCTCTTTGCCCTTGGCCAGCACCTTCAAGATTAGAAAAACAGCAGCTGCATTATTATTAACGATGAGTGAACCCTCGGATTGACTGAAAACCGCCAGCATTCTCTCTACAAAATCTCCTCTTTTACCTCTCTTCCCCTGGCAAAGGTCATACTCTAAATTACAAAAACCAGATAGGAGTGGTAATGATTCCTGCAGTAATTCTTCTCCCAGAGATGCTCTCCCCAGGTTGGTGTGTAAAATTACCCCGGTCCCATTAATAACTGGCCGAATAAAAGACTGATATTCTTTCTGGATTAAAGCAACACACCTTGCTACAATCTCCAGAAAAGAAGAAGGTGGGGCACCACTCTGGATGTTTTTTCTTTCTTCTTGCAGGACCACCCTGACCAACGGGGTAATCATTCGTCGGGAATATTGCTGGCTCAAAAATAGCAGCTCTTTTTGCTGTAAAACTTCCTCTACACTGGGAATTTGAGCTAGCTGAGCATGAAGATTATTTTTTGAATTCTTATTACCGTTACTAGTCCTGGTCAACTTAAAATTTATTCTCCTCCTCTGGAATATATCAATATAGCAATAAGAGAAAGACTTGCCTTTGGTCTTTTCTATCACTTTTCTTATTTTTCTTTAGCTATTACATTTTAACATAAAGTAAAAAACAAACAAAATGCCCATTTTGGTATTAATTTTAATTTATACCAGCGATGGGCATGAACTGGCGAGAGGGGTGGGAATCGAACCCACCACGGTAATCACAAAATTACCGCCCACGGATTTGAAGTCCGCAAGGTCCACCAGAACCTATCCACTCCCGACATTTATTATAATATAATTTTTTAATCCTGATAACCTATCAGGTTTTAATTAGCTCCTCAGCCACCTCCAGCAGTAGGAATAGTTACATTAACAGTTATTGTAGCACTTTTGGTTATCCCTTCTTCAGTATAACTCACAGTAACAGTGGTATTTCCCTTAGCCTTAGCTGTTACAACTCCCACTGTACTTACTATAGCAACTGTGGTTTTACTGGAAACATAACTACAATCGGTTTTTTCCAGAACTTTACTGGAACCATCAGTGTAATAAGCAGTGATAGACTCAATGCTTTTGTTACTGTTGGCACTTGTAAAAGACATGGTAGTGGGTACTACGCTAATAGAACTTAACTTTATCTGGCTCACTTCAATGGAGAATTCCTGGTTATCTTTATACCAGCCATCACTCACTTTGATATTGACCTCATGCTCTCCAATCTGACTTTCTGTTGGTGTCCAGCTGACCAATCCGGTCGATCTATCAATAGTCATACCCTCGGGAGCAACAACCAGTTCGAATACTAATTCGGTTTTTCCATCATCATCAACTTCTACCTGATAATTATAAAGCACTCCCACTATCGCAGTTGATTTATAATCAGATACAATGACCACTGGCTCATTCCCCAGGAAAGGTAACATACAGCCGCTCATCATCAGAGAAGTTAGTAAAGTTAAAATCAAAAAAGATAAAAAGACGGTTCTTTTTTTCACTTTTTCACCTCCTTCCCTACCTAATACTAAATTTTACTAGGATTAATCTAAAAATAAATAAAAGAACATTTTTTTAATAAAATAATTATAGCATTCAGTGTCAATGAAAATAAGGATTCAGTAATTGATATCTCTAATTTACCTGCTAAGATGATTGGGATTGCTTCTGGAATTTTACAATCTCATTATAGACCTGGGAAAGATTACTCTCGCCACGGCTAAGGTGAGGACGGAACAAAGTAAGTCCATCCTGGTGATAGCGGGGAATAAGATGAACATGGAAATGAAAAATTGTTTGTCTGGCAGCAATGCCATTGGATTGAATAATATTTAAGCCAATACTATCAAATATCTGCCGATAAGCAAGGGCTAATCTTTTACTAATTTTCATAATATGGGCTAAAATTTCCTCTGGAATATCATAGATACTTTCATAATGTATTTTCGGTACTACCAGGGTATGTCCTTTATTAACGGGATAGGCATCTAAAAATGCGATGCATTTCTCATCTTCATAGACCAGATAAGCCTGCTTTTCTTTGCGAATAATCTGGCAAAAAGTACATCCTGTTAACATAATGATAACTCCTCACTTGATTTCTTCCTCATAATTCTCTGGGAATAATTTCTGCTCAAAATAATAAATCTCTTTTCCTTTTTTCCAGCTCCTCCCAGTCAATTTCTCTTCGTTCTGGAAAGGATTCGCAGGTCCCTGGTTTCTGGACAGCATAAGAGGCAACCAGATTGGCAATCTGTGCTGCTTTGGGAAGAGAATCTGACTGTATCAAGCCATAAATAAAGGCCGCATCAAATAAATCACCGGCACCAGTGGTATCGACCACTATTTTTACTGGAAAGGCTGGCACATTAATCAGATTATCCTGATATAAAAAACTACATCCCTGCCCACCCTGTTTTACAATTACCTCTCTCACTCCCCAATTTTTTAACACCGTAGCTCCTTGCAGCAACTCTTCTTCTCCAGTTAACATTTGTAATTCTTTCTCATTTGGTAAGAGATAATCCACCAAAGCCCATAAATTCCTATTGGGAATTTCTATTAAAGGAGAAGGATCTAAGACCGTTTTTAAACCATATTTTTTGGCTAACTTCAGGGCAAACTCTATTGTTTCCAAAGGGTATTCCAGAGAGACACTGAGCCATTGTGCCATCTCAAAAAGATATTCGAAACGTAGCAAAAAATCAGGTTCAATCATTTGATTAATAGCAGGAAATCCTATGATGGTATTTTCACCATCCGGACTGACCAGTATAGAACATATCCCAGTTTTCCCTCTATTACTCTTAAAGATATATTCAGTATTAACTTTAAATTTTTTTAAAATAGAAAGGGTATAATCCCCGGCAAAATCATTGCCAACCTTCCCCAATAATAAAGCAGCAATCTTTAAATTAGTGAGAGCAACTGCCTGGTTGGCACCCCGCCCCCCTAAAGAACATCTTAAATCTTTAGCTCGCATATTTTCCCCTTTAGCTGGAAAATGGGGAAGATAAGCTAAGCAATCCAGATTAATTGCCCCTACAATTATAACTGTAGACATCTTACCTTAACCCTATTCTCTAATATTAATTCAAAATTGTCTGGTCTTTATCAGTTCTTCTAATCTCTCCCTATTTATTGACCTGGAAAGAAATGGTGTCTTTTGCTCTTGATGTACTGTTAATTTTTGCTCAAAGGTCTTTTTTTTCTCATGCTGATAAAAAATTCCCAATGGTAGTTTTCCTGTTTCTGTAGCTCTTAAAAAAGCCTGGTTGCGATCATGAACATCATGACCCTCAAGGAAGTAGGTATGCTCCTGGAACCACTTAAAGGTATTTATTTTATTGAAGGTAACACAAGGCTGAAAGATATCTACCAGGGCGTAGCCGGGATGTCTTATGGCTTTCTTAATAATTTCTACTGTTTGCTCCAGGTTACCGCAAAAAGTACGTGCTACAAAGGAGGCATCTAAAGAGATAGCCAAGGCTACAGGATTGATAGGTTCAGATATAACCCCGTCCACCTGTACCGGTGTTTTAAATCCAGGTTCGCTGGTAGGAGAAGCCTGACCTTTGGTAAGCCCATAGACCATGTTGTTATGGACTAAATGAGTTAGATCAGGATTACGTCTAATGGTATGGAGAAAATGGTTCCCACCCTCTCCATACATATCACCATCTCCCCCTTCGGCAATGACCGTTAATAGAGGATTACAGGCTTTAATGGCGGTAGCAGGTGGCAAAGCTCTACCATGTAATCCATTAAACATATGAACATTAAGATATTGTGGAGTCTTGGCCGCCTGCCCAATACCAGATACCACAACCACCTGCTGTGGTTTTAAAGATAGTTCTGCTAAAGCCTGTTGTAAGGCTTTTAATATCAGGAAATTACCACAACCGGGACACCAGGCTGGTTTAATACCCTTTTGCTTAAAATTGATAGCATCTTTCTCTTTCATTTTTGACCCCCATTTTCCTCGATAACATCTTTAATCTCCTCAGCTAATTCATCAGCATAAAAAGGTAAACCATCATATTTTAATATCCTGCTTCTAATACTAATACCGGTCTGCATTTCCAATAATTGACTGAATTGGCCACTGTAATTGTTTTCTATAGAAATAATCTGCTTTGCCCTTTTTAAAAAATCAATACTTGTTTCAGAAATAGGATAGACTTGCTGAAAATGAAGTAAGGCCATATCTGGTTTATCTAACCTGTCTAATGCTTCTTTTATGATATAATAAGTTGACCCCCAACCCACACATAACACACGGTAATCTTTGGTTCCGGTCAAAGTAGGAATTAAGGCCTCTTTTTTAAGCTGATGCCATTTAGCATTTCTCTTTTCCACCATTCTATTCCTGATGCTCATATCCTCTGTGATAAGCCCCATTTCATCATGTTCATCACTATCTACCCTGACTAGTCCTTCGCCAAAACCTGGAATACCTCTTGGTGATAAACCATCTTTCCCCCCCAGTTTATATCTTTGATAATCGTAATCAGTCTTAATTATAAATCGTACTGTCTCCTCCTGAGGTACACTTAACCTCTCTATATTGTAATAAGTATCCATAGTGTATTGGTCTGTTAAAATAAAAACCGGAATTTGGAATTGATCAGCCCAGTAAAAGGCTTTTTGCATAAGTTGATAAGCTTCTTCAATATTACCTGGAGCAAGGATAATACGGGGAAATTCTCCATGACCAGCATAGAGGGCTAAGTGCAAATCTCCCTGCTCAGTTCGGGTAGGTAAGCCGGTAGCCGGTCCAGGACGTTGAGCAAGATGAATCACCAGAGGACTTTCTATCATACCCGCCAGACTTAGGCCCTCAGTCATAAGAGAAAAACCTCCCCCAGAAGTAGTAACCATAGCACGTGCTCCGGCATACCAAGCTCCAATGGCCATATTGATAGCACTTATTTCATCCTCAGCCTGCTCGACAATAATATTAAAGTCATGAGCATACTGAGCTAAAAAAACTAACACGCCAGTTGAAGGTGACATAGGATAAGAAGAGATAAAATTACAACCACCAGCTATCGCTCCTAATCCTATTGCTTCTGCCCCATTGAGTAATAAATTATTCTCTACCTTACTCGACTTCTTCAAGTGAGGAAAACTACCAACTTGGACCAGGTTTTCTTCAATCAATCTTTTTGCTTCTTGATATCCCCTTTCTAAAGCCTTAATATTATCTGCTACAAACTCTTCTTTCTTCTTCTGCGTAAAATAATCCTTTAAAAAAACCCTACCAGCCTTAATATCTCCCTCTAATAATCCTAATAGTAACCCTACTGCTATTATATTGGCATAAATTGCCTTACCTATTTCCTGAGCCATCTTTAAAAAGGAAACATTAATAACTTTTTTATCAGTATCTAGTTTCTCCTGGTCTCCAATAATAATAATACGCTCTCCCAGACGGGAAGAAACATGGTTTATGGCCTCTTTATCCAGGGGAATCAATAAATCAATACGGCTAACAGGAGCTTGAATCGGTTTACTGGATACCCGTATCTGGGTAGAATTGCTCCCCCCTCTCACTCGGGACATATATTCTTTGGTAGCAAAAACATAATATCCAGATAACTTTAACATCCTGGTCAACAATTGTTCCACTGTCTGAATTCCCTGTCCTGCTTCACCACAAAGTACAATAGAAATATCCTGTTCCAGTGTTATTTGACTAATTACTTTTTTCATCCATCCCTCCTTCCTTCTTATGGAGAAAATTTTAGCACATAAAAGCTTTTGCCATTCGCAAATAGCTAGATGATATATTTTTATTTATGATTAGCCTTTTTTGCTGGTGGCATAGCTGGTTTTCTATATGGTGTCGGGATATATTGCACCGAAGGGCGCATACCAGGTTTCTGTGGATAAAGATCCATCAATTCATAGATTTCCTTGGGCATATCAGCTGAGACACATAAACCCAATTCCTTTGCTTCTTCAAACTTTATGGGATAATCATGCGTCCACCTACCTTCAGTTAGAGTATTAGCAATCTGATCCGCCTTCTCTTCGCTACAGCTGTTCTCGATAAGTATTTTTTTCACAAAGATATAGACCTGAGAAATAGCTTTGCGGGCTATATCAGCCTGAATAAGGGTTTCATCATCAATTTCATTCTTATTTTTTTCTTTTAGTACATTCAATATAGAGATAGCTGGATATTGACCTAACTGCGGATCTACAGGACCCAAAACTGCATTTTCATCCATGACAATTTCATCTGCCGCTAAGGAAATCATGGTACCGCCACTCATGGCATAATGAGGAATAAATACAGTTACCTTAGCCTTATGCCGTAATAAAGCATAGGAAATCTGCTCTGTTGCTAGTACCAATCCACCTGGTGTATGTAAAATGATATCAATAGGCACATTATCATCGGTCAATCTAATCGCTCTTAGAATTGCCTCAGAATCCTCAATATTAATATAACGAACTATAGGTATCCCCAGTATACTCATAGTTTCCTGTCTATGGATCAGGGCAATTACTCGAGAACCTCTCTTTTTTTCCAGACGATGGATAAGGGCAATGCGAGATGATTCTAAAGTTTTTTGATGAAACCAGGGAGAAAGTATGGAAAAAATTAAGAAAAGCCAGAAGAACATACTAAAATATTCCATTATTAGTTATACCTCCTCTAATTATATTATTGCTTTTCAAAGTCAAAGTACAATTTTAGTCCAATTTTAATTATGTAATTCACTATAATTCACTATAATTGTATATTATTATATATTATTAATTCTAGATATTAAAGCCTTGCTAACATTACTAATTATTTATTACTCATTACCAATTACTTTTTAGAAATTTTCCGCCTTTAATTGAAAATAGGCTTGGGGATGTTCACAGGCTGGACATTTCTGCGGTGCTTCTTCCCCTTCCAGGATATAGCCACAATTTCGACATTGCCAGGCTACTTTTTTATCCTTCTTAAATACTTTACCGCTTTTCAAATTATCCAACAACTTACGATACCTTGCTTCATGATGCATCTCTACCTTAGCAATTTCCTCAAATTGTAGGGCTACTCTTTCAAAACCTTCTTGGCGAGCCACCTCAGCAGCATTTTTATATAAGGTGCCCCATTCTAATAATTCTCCTTCAGCAGCTGCTTCCAGGTTCTGAGCAGTATCACCAATAATCCCGGCTGGGTAACTAGCCTGAATCTCAACCTCTCCTCCTTCTAATAGTTTAAAGAATCTTTTAGCATGTTCCTTTTCATTATCAGCTGTTTCCTGAAATAGGGCAGCAATCTGCTCATATCCTGCTTTTTTTGCCTCACTGGCAAAATAAGTGTAACGATTTCTGGCTTGTGATTCACCAGCAAATGCTGCTAATAAATTTTTTTCTGTTTCTGTACCTTTTAATTTCGACATTTTAATTCCTCCTTAGCTTATTTTAGAAAATAAGATTTCATCTCTCACCTTTTCCTTCTAAAGAAAAGGTGAGAGATATTGTTTTCCATTAATAAATTTTTATCAGACAGACTGGACTTCTTTTATTTCTGGTATAGCATTTTTTAAGGCCCTTTCGATACTCATCTTCAAAGTTATCTGACTCATCGGGCATCCCCGACAAGCACCGGTTAACTTTAACTTTACTATCCCATCTTCAGTAACTTCAATTAACTGGACATCTCCTCCATCTGCCTGAAGAGAAGGTCTAATTTTTTCCAAAGCTTCTTCTACACGTTCTCTCATAGTAATATCCTCCTATCTCTTTCTTTGAA
>DKFO01000024.1 GCA_002452835.1 Candidatus Atribacteria bacterium UBA6794
GTTCTTACACTATGAGCCCTGATTCACAACCAATCTTGGGAGAACATCCCCAGTTGAATGGTTATTATATGGCAGTGGGTTTCAGTGGTCATGGATTTATGCTTGCTCCTATCACTGGAAAAATTATGGCAGAATATATCTTGGAGGGTAGAACCTCCCTTCCTATTAAAAAGTTAAATATTAATAGATTTGAACGAGGAGAATTAATTTTAGAGCCATCAGTGGTATAATTAGTTAGTTAATTTAACTAGGTAATTTTTTTTGCAATTCAGAGATTTTTACTTTGTTAAGAGAGGAGGTGATAAGTATAATTAAGAATAATAGTGATAAGAGAAGAGAAAAATAATTTTGAAAATAATTTAATTAATTTTATGAGGAGGAGAATATGAATAGAATAAAGTATATTTTAATTGTATTGTTGATTTTAACTTTAGGTATATCAACTAATGTTTTGGCTCAGAAAGAACCAGTAGTAATTGGTTTACAAGGCCCTTTAACTGGTGCGGCGGCAGTTGAAGGTGAAATGGCTAAACAATGTGTGGAAACAGCAGTTCGTATGGTCAATGAAAAAGGTGGAATTTTAGATGGAAGAATGATTAAGATCGAATTGGTTGATGATGCCTGTCAACCAAAAGCTGGAGCGCTAGCAGCTATGAAATTGGTTTCTATGAGAGAGGTAGTTGCTGCTATTGCTACCTATGGTTCTTCAGTGCAACAGCCTGCTTCAGATATTTATGAAAAATTCAAAATGGTAAATATAGGCTATGGCTCAACTAATACCAATTTATCAGAAAGAGGTCTTAAATATTTCTTCCGCACTTGTGGCAGAACCGATACTCAGGGAATATTCTTTGCAGAAAAAGTTGTTCCTTATTTTGATGCTAAAAGAGTAGCTATTATTCATGATAACACTACCTTTGCCCTGGGTTTAGCGGAAGAAGCCCGAAAGGCTCTTTTGGCTGCTGGAGAGGCTGAATTGGTATATTTCGATGCCATCACCCCTGGTGAATCTGATTATACCGTACCACTGACTAAACTTCGGGAAACAAATCCAGATATTTTTTACTTTACCGGTTATTTCCCTGAAGCTGGTCTTATTATCAGACAGGCTAGAGAAATTGGCATTGATGCTATCTTTGTAGGTGGAGATGCAGCCATCAATGAAGATTTTATTAGAATTGCTGGTCTGGAGTATGCAGCAGGTTGTTACATGACTCAGGAAGCATTAATTCAATATTTCACTAATCCGGAAGCTATGGAATTTAAAGAAAAATATCAGGAGGCTTATGGTAACTTACCATCTAGTCCCTGGTCGGTTTATGCTGCAGACGCCTTAATGGTACTGGCTGAAGCAATTGATAAAACAGGTTCTACTGATTCAGATGTCCTGGTCGATTATTTGAAAAACGAGATGGAGGAATTCCCAAGTATTACCGGACCTATTGGATTTGACGAAAAAGGAGATCGAGTAGGAACCAGTATCAATCTGTATAAAGTGAATAATGATGGAAGTTATGCCTTAATTGATGTTTCTAAATAATTGATGGAATTAGCGAGGTAGAGGTGTATGAAGTTAATTATTGAACAAATTTTAAATGGATTAACCATCGGGTCATTTTATTCCTTAATTGCCTTGGGATATTCTATGGTTTATGGGGTAATGAAGTTAATTAATTTTGCTCATGGTGATCTATTTACTTTTGGTTCCTATCTGGGTTATACCTTTCTGGTTATGGGGACGGCTTATGTAACTTCTACCTTAGGGGTATGGGGCGGAATGGCTGCGGCTATGTTAATAGCCGCAGCCGGAACTGGTATTTTAGGCCTTATTGTGGAACGAATTGCCTATCGTCCCATTTACCCTGCTGGTAGATTACCCGCAGTTGTTTCTGCTTTAGGAGCCTCCATTTTTATTCAGAATGCTATAATGGTTATCTGGGGAGCAAGACCTCAGGCTTATACCTCAGATGTTATACCCAATTATATGTTAAATATCGCCGGGTTAAGAATTAATTTATTACAGATTATTATTTTACTTTTGTCTTTTCTCCTGATGGGAATATTATATTATGTTGTACAAAAAACTACCTTTGGTGCTGCTATTAGAGCCTCAGCCTTGGATAGAGAGACTGCCGCTTTGATGGGTATAAATATTAATTTAATAATATTTTTTATCTTTGCCCTGGGCCCTGCTCTGGGTGGAGTTGCCGGGGTAATGGTCGGTATATATTATCGCAAGATTAGTTTTGTAATGGGCTGGAATTATGGTTTGAAGGCTTTTACCGCAACCATTTTAGGTGGTATTGGTAATATTCCAGGTGCTATGATTGGCGGATTAATTCTGGGAGTACTGGAAATGCTTGGTTCAACCTATATCTCCACCGCCTATAAAGATGTTTTTGTTTTTTTGGTGTTGATACTGGTATTAATATTTAGACCAACAGGGCTTCTTGGTGAAAAAGTTGCCGAGAAGGTTTAGGGACAGTGCCTTATGAAGTTAAAAAGTGTAAACGGGTATGAGCGAAAGTTCAAGGAAAAAAATAATTGGTTTATCATTATCGTTGTTTTATTATTTGTTTTATTTCCCATTTTAATAAAAAACAATTATATTATTGATGTTGCCTTTTTTTTCGGAATTTATACCTTATTAGGATTAAGTTTGAATATTGTCTTAGGTGAAGTAGGCTTATTTGATTTGGGTCATATGGGCTTTGCTGCTATTGGAGCCTATACTACGGCTATTTTAAATACTAGATTTGGAATTCCAGTATTGGTTTTATTACCGGTTAGTGCCATTGCTGCGGCAGTTTTTGCCTATCTGGTCTGCTCACCGATTATCCATTTAAGAGGAGATTACTTATGCATTGTTACTATAGGGATGGGTGAAATTATTCGCTTGACTCTACTTAATAATCCCTTTGGCTTAACTGGCGGACCCAATGGGGTTTTTGGAATTTCCTTTCCTTGTATCGGAAGTTTATTAGTTGTTGACAATAGTCTAAAATACTATTATTTTGTTTGGATTGTAGTTGGTTTGAGCGTGATTGCTTTAATTAGATTACAGAATTCCAGAATTGGAAGAGCATGGAATTATGTGCGAGAAGATGTTATTGCTGCAGAAGCATCAGGAGTCGATGTCAGGTATTATAAATTATTAGCATTTATATTAGGTGCCGCCTTGGCTGGGATTGCTGGTAATATTTATGCCACCAAACTTATGATTGTATCCCCGGAGAGCTTTACTTTTATGGAATCATGTTTGTTGTTTTGCATAGTGTTAATAGGAGGTATGGGTTCTATACCTGGTGTATTTATCGGTGCGGCTGCTATCTCTCTTTTCCCAGAGATATTTCAGCCCTTTGCTCAGTATCGTATGCTATTTTTTGGTGCAGTAGTGATTCTTATGATGATGTTTAGACCAGGTGGTGTGTGGCCTAGACAGAGGGGACAAATGGAAATTGAATCGGTTTTCATGAGGGCGAAAAAGAGTGTGATGTAATGAACAAAGAATTGCAGGAAAAGCAAGATAAAATTCTATCTGATAATGACCTAATATTGGAAACCAAAAAATTAACCAAACGATTTGGTGGACTTATTGCGGTCAATAAATTTGATTTAAAAGTTTCCAGAGGTAAAATAAGTAGCATTATTGGTCCTAATGGTGCTGGTAAGACCACAGTATTTAATGTTATTACTGGTATTTATCAACCAGATGAAGGAGAGTATTTTTTTAAAGGAGAAAAGATATCAGGGCTGAAACCTCATCAAATATTAAGCAAAGGAATTGCCCGCACTTTTCAAAATATTAGACTTTTCCCGAATATGACTTGTCTGGAAAATGTAATGGCTGGACAACATGCCAGGAGTAATTCAGGAATATGGCCTTCAATTTTTAGATTACCAGCTCAGATTAAAGAAGAGCAAATGATAAAAGAAATAGCAGAGAAGAGGTTGGAACAGGTAGGATTATCTAAATATAAGTATGAACTTGCTAAAAATATTGCTTATGGCAATCAGAGAATGTTAGAAATTGCCCGGGCTTTAGCCAGTAATCCTGATTTATTGATATTAGATGAACCAAGCAGTGGTCTTAATGATAAAGAATCGGAAGATCTTATGAATTTTCTTAATGATTTAATTAGAGATAATTTAACCATTCTATTAATTGAGCATGACATGAATGTAGTAATGGGTATTTCTGATTGGGTAACCGTTATGGATGAAGGGAAAAAAATTGCGGAAGGAAAGCCAGAGGATATTTACCATAATCCTATTGTTATCGAGTCCTATTTAGGGAAAGAAGAAGAGGAGGAAGATTGACCTTAATGGAGGCTTTATTAAAAATTGACCATCTTCATATTTATTATGGTTCAATTCAAGCATTGAAAGGAATTTCCTTGGAGGTTACCCCGGGTGAAATTGTCTGTGTATTAGGAGCAAATGGTGCTGGTAAAAGTACCTTATTAAGAGCAATTTCTGGATTGTTACCTATCTCTAAAGGTGATATATTATTCTGTGCTAAATCGTTAAAAAAAACAGAAGCTTACCGTATTGTTATTGATGGTATTTCCCATGTACCGGAGGGAAGAAGGGTTTTTTCCACCTTATCAGTAGAGGAAAATCTGAATCTGGGAGCTTTTAATCGGAGAGGTAATCCCCAGCTGGTGTCAGAGAGAAAGGATCGGGTATATAATCTCTTTCCTATTTTAAAGCAGAGGGAAAAGCAATTAGCTGGGACTTTATCGGGTGGGGAACAGCAAATGTTAGCTATTGGGAGAGGTTTAATGAGTGATCCCAGGTTACTTCTATTAGATGAACCATCTTTAGGTCTGGCTCCCATTTTAGTAAAACAAATCTTTAGGATTATAAAAGAAATTAACGAACAAGGGGTTGCCATTCTTCTGGTGGAACAGAATGCCAGAAAAGCTTTGGCCATAGCTCACCGGGGATATGTGCTGGAAACCGGAAATATAACCATAAGTGGTTTATCTAAGGAACTACAGAATAATAAAAAAGTCCAGGAAGCCTATCTTGGCGGTGCAGCATTAAGAAGAAAATAAGGACAGAATAAGATAAATTGGTCAATTTAATAGATAAGGTAAAGAATTAAAAAACCATTGACGAAGTCACAGAGAGAAATGTTAAAACCTGTTTAAGTCATTGGTTTTCTTTATTAAGATGGAATTAGGCAATGTTGTTTTAGCTGATTGGAAAAAAGAGAGAAATATGTCATTAGATTTAAGTAATTGAAAAAAAGAGTATTTTTTGTTATAGTATACCCATATAAGACTTAAGATATTAATTTTAATTAGATTTAGGAAACAACAAATATGAATCAAAATAATAATGAGGATAAGGAATTAATAGCATTATTCAATGATGAGCTGTCCGATTTACGGGATAATTTGAGGGAAATGTCCCAATTAATCCTGAATACTTTAGAGCAGGCTATTCAATCATTAATTAATAAAGATCAACAATTAGCTCAGCAAGTTATTGAAAATGATGAAAAAATTGACCGAATGGAATTAGATATTGAGGAACAATGTTTGCAGTTAATTGCTTTAAAACACCCGGTATCCAAGAAGTTACGAGTTATAACCTCTGGAATGAAAGTAATTTCAGAATTAGAGAGAGTTGGTGATAGGGCAGTTAACATTGCCAGTGCCAGTCAATATTTATCCTCTAAGCCGATGGTCAAACCATTAATTGATATTCCTAGAATGGCAGAATTGACTCAGGGTATGTTGAAAGATAGTCTTGATGCCTACCTTAGAGGTGATGTTAATTTAGCCAAATCGGTCTGGGAGCGAGATAACTTAGTTGACCAAATAAATGAGCAAATATTTCGAGAGTTGCTTACTTTTATGCTGGAAGATCCTCACACCATAAGCAGGGGAATTCACCTGATATTTATTGCCGATAACCTGGAAAGAATTGGTGATCATGCCACCAATTTAGCAGAAAGAGTAGTTTATATTGTTAATGGAGAAAGAATAAAGAAAAGAATAGCACCTCTAACCAAGGAAGGATAACTAATAAACATGATAATAGTAATTAATGTTATTAATATTTTATTTAGAATATATAGTTATATTATTTTGGCTAGAATATTCTTATCCTGGTTACCGGTTGATCATGCCAATCCTATAGTAAACTTTATCTATCGGGTCACCGAACCTATTTTAGCTCCTTTTTGAGTTATAATACCACTAGGTGGGATGGGACTGGATTTGTCACCGATTATAGTATTTTTTTTACTTAATTTGTTAAGAACATCCCTGATAAGACTCATTGTAAACTTATATTATTGATTATTTCTTAAATGAGGAACAAATATAAATATATTGTAAGTTAGATTTAGAATAGAGAATAGTGCTTATAATTTTTATATCTTGCAGTATCGGAATTTCAAAAAAATTCCGATACTGCAAGATAATATAAAATTATTTAATAAATAAATAACAATATATTTTGCTTTTAATTCAGGGGATCTCAAGGGGAAGGATTCCCCTTGAATATCTTGTTGTAAAACAAGACAGATTTTCTTGGTAAAGGGATTTTCTTTATTATTTAACTAGCATTTAAACTATATACTGAATACTAGATACTCAATACTGATGAGAGAGGGGTTTCAGGGGATACCTCCCCTGAATATCTTGTTGTAAAACAAGATAGCATTTTCTTTAATTGTATTTTCTTTCAGGGGTTTCAGGGGATACCTCCCCTGAATATCTTGTAGTATCGGAATTTCAAAAAAATTCTGATACTACAAGATATTCTTTTTAGATAAGAAATAATATATTTTACAACATCTCTCTAACCCTCTCCCTTAGAAGGGAGAGGGTAGGGTGAGGGTGATGATGAGGGGTTTCAGGGGATACCTCCCCTGAATATCTTGTATCTTGGGTAAAGTGAAGATTTATTATAAAAAAT
>DKFO01000027.1 GCA_002452835.1 Candidatus Atribacteria bacterium UBA6794
TTTCTGCATTTGATAAAGAAGTAAAAACAGGAACCTTCCCTGATGAAGAGCATAGCTACCATATAAAGAAAGAAGCAGAGCAAGAAATTCTTGATCATCTGAAGAAGATGAAATAAGAAGAAAGGAGGATATATAGAAAATGGCAATTTTAGAAGAATCAATAAAAGAAGTGAAGGCATTAAAAAATTATATCGATGGAGAATGGGTCGAATCACAGAGTGAACCTAAAGATGTGGTAAATTCAGCAACCAGCAAAATTATAGCTAAAGTTCCAATTTCCACTAAAGATGAATTACAAGAAGCTATAGAGGCTGCCAAAGAAGCTTACCCTGATTGGAGGAGGACTACCCCGCTTGCCAGTGTCAGGTGTCTCTTTAGATTAAAAGAACTAATGGAGGAAAACTTGAAGAGTTAAGCAGAATTCAAACTATAAAGCATGGGAAAACAATAGATGAATCAAGAGGAGAGACTAGAAGAGGGATTGAAAATGTTGAAGTTGCAACAGGTATTCCTTCTTTAATGATGGGATATAATTTGGAAGATATTGCCACAGGCATAGATGAATATTTGATTCGTCAACCAATAGGAGTTTTTGGATTGATATGTCCCTTTAATTTTCCTTTTATGGTTTTTATTTGGTTTGCCCCTTATGCATTAGCTACTGGAAATTGTATAGTAATGAAACCATCAAGCGAAGTACCTCTTACTCAATCAAAAGTAGCTGAATTGGTAGAAGAAGCCGGGATTCCTTCTGGAGTGTGGAATGTGGTAAACAGAGGAAGAACAGTGGTCTCTGGTTTATTGGATAATCCTGATATTAACGGAATATGTTTTGTTGGTTCAACTCCCACCGGGAAGAATGTTGTTTATAAAAGATGTGGAGAGACTGGCAAAAAGTAATTGCTGGATGTGGAGCAAAAAATTGTTTAGTTATAATGCCTGATGCTGTCTTAAATAAAACCATAGTTGGTTTAATGACCTCTATTTATGGTAATGTCGGACAGCGCTGTTTAGCTGGTACTAATATTATTATAGTTGGAGAAGATAAGGTGTTTTATCAAAAATTTAGAGATGCTTTTGTCGAAAAAGCTTCTAAGATAAGGGTAGGTTATGGACTTGATGAATCAGTTCAAATGGGTCCGGTACGAGATAAGACAAAAAAAGAAAGAGTTGTAAGCTATATAGAGAAGGGGATAAAAGAA
This sequence comes from Candidatus Atribacteria bacterium UBA6794, assembly GCA_002452835.1. Lineage (GTDB taxonomy): Bacteria > Atribacterota > Phoenicimicrobiia > Phoenicimicrobiales > Stramentimicrobiaceae > Oleihabitans. Next base: position 1,203 of record DKFO01000027.1, read on the forward strand.
GGTGCAAAACTTACTCTTGACGGAAGAAAAGTAGATATTGTAGGAGATTATCCTGATACCTGTTTTCTTGGAACAACTCTATTTGAAGAGGTAAATCCTGATATGACTATTGCTCGAGAGGAAATATTTGGACCAGTAGCTACTTTTATGAGAGCAAAAACTCTTGATAAGGCTTATAGATATAATTCATAATATCCCTTTCAATAATTCAGCAGGTATATTTAATCAGAACGGGAAATGGGCTCGAGAATTTCAATACAATACTGGGTGTGGAAATATTGGAATAAATATAGGAGTAGCTGCCTCTATGGCTTTCTTCCCTTTCAGCGGAATGAAAGATTCTTTCTTTGGAAATCTGCATCCTCAAGGACAAGAAGTTATTCGTTTCTTCACCGAAAGCAAAGTAGTAATCCAAAGATGGTTGTAAAATAGAGGAGGACAATATATATGAAATTAAATACTGCTTCCGCTGTAATTAGTTTTGCCAAAGAATTAGAAGAAAATTCTATAAAATACTATGAAAAATTAATCCAAAAATTCCCTTAAGGATAGTGAGACTTTTTTATCCTTTATTAAAGAAAATAAAAAAAATATAGTTTTAGTCAAAGGGGTTTATTATGAAGTAATTACTGATGCTATAGAGGGTTGCTTTTCTTTTGAAGACTTAGATACAGATACTTATACGTTTGATACAGAATTACCTAAATATCTAAGTTATCCAGATGTTTTAGAAAAGGCAATAAAAATAGCATAGAAAATCCAGAAATATTATTTGGACTCGGCTGAAATGTCTAAATCCCTAATGGCTGATATCCCTCGAGTCTTTGAAAGGATAGCAAAAAAGAGGGAAAAACGGAAAATAATACTAAAATCATTTGATAAATAAAATTTATTTCTATTGTTTAGAAAATATAAAGAATCCTAAGCAATTTTCATTTACCTTATCCCTAAGATTAAAAAAGAATAAGTATTTTGTGTCAAATATATTTCTGAACCCAATATTGCGACAAGAATTATATCTGTTTTACTTATAAGTCCATTTTTAACCCAACTTCACCCTTTTTTAAACAATAAATGCTGAAAAAACCTTAGTTTTCAAGGGTTATAAGATTTTAAAACAAGATTTTGTAGACTAAAGTATTGCGTGTTCTGCTTTTTTATGGTATTTTAAAAAAAACACTACAATGCTTGGTATCAGTGATATTGAAAATTGTATACTAATTTAAAAATAACTTTCTCTTGATTCCCAAGGGTTCTATGGTTTGAAAGAGTGAAGTTGGGTTTAATACTATTTGCTATTTGATTAAATAAGCAAGGGTTAGGAATAAAAAGTGTAAAACTTCTATTTTTTAATGTTTTTAGTAGTCTGCTTTTATCTCTATATTTGACAATAATTAAATATTTATTTGGAAAAAGAGGGATTAATATAAATATAGAAATATGGTGGAGGGTATATATAATGGAAAAATTTGTTGAAATTAAGAACAAAGGAGAAAAATTGAGAGGGATGTTTCATATTCCTGAAAATGCACAGAATTTGCCTTGTGTTATTCTTTTTCACGGATTTGGAGGAACTAAAACTGAGGCTCATTTTATGTTTGTAAAACTTTCACGATTACTAGCTAAAAACGGTATAGCAAGTGTAAGATTTGACTTTAGAGGATCTGGAGATAGTGAGGGGAAATTTGAAGATATGACAATTTTAGAAGAAGTAAGTGATGCAAAAATTATATATGATTTTACAGCGAATATGAAAGAAATTAATAAGAATAGAATAGGTATTGTGGGTTGGAGTTTTGGAGGAGCGGTAGGAGTTATTTTATCTGGCAAAATGAAAGAAAGGATAAAATGTTTAGTATTATGGTCTTCTGCAGGAGATATAGGGAAAATACCAAAAGCATCTTTTGATTTTATAAGTACAAGAGGATTACTTGTTGGAGAAAAATTTTATAAAGAATTAAGTAATTTAAGTATTTATAATTATGCGAAAGAGTATAGAGGAAATGTATTAATAGTTCACAGTAAAAAGGATGAGTTAGTACCATTAGAAACTGCTCTAAAATACAAGGACATATATGGTAAAAGAGCAAAATTATTTTTACTGGAAGAATCAGATCATGCATTTCGTAATGTAGAATGGGAAAGCCGGGTTCTTGAGGAAACTTTAAAATTTTTAAAATCAAATTTATGATAGAAATCGCAAAATTTATTAACCTAATAAACGCAATATCAAGGTTTTAGCGTGGATGAATAGTGCGCCTGGTATGAATAATAGCTTGTCAGTGAGAATCTTCTATGGAGTTTAAAGTTGCAAGCATTTGATAACAAAGAATATCTCCCAGCGTAGGAATTTCAATAATTTAGAGAAATAGTATATATATATAAGATAGATAATGGGGTAATTATGAGAAGGGGGAGAGAAAAAGAGCGATAATTGATAGAAAAAAAGAATAAGAAGAGCCTAAAATAAAGCCAAAAAGAGGGGCAAAATTAGAAAAAAAGGCAAGCTACTTCCCAAGGAGCTAAATTGTTGGCCTCCCTTTAGCGCAAGGTCGGTATTCTGTTTACTCACTATAGCGGAGAGATAGTTAGGTGGGATAGTAAAAGACCAGAGCACCGGATTTACCTTTAGGATAAGCTGCTTACACTAACTTCATTTCCCTCTAGCAGAGGGGACAGCGCAGAGGATCTTTCCTGGTGAAAGAAAGGAAATGTTCTCTCCAGAAGGCAACTTTACTGACCTTCCTTATGAGAGGGAAGAGTTTTGTAGATTCCAGGTTTAGTTTGACCCCTTTTTACAGGAAAAATTGACCCCCCTTACACTAACATTTTATACATAATTTTACCTCCCATCAAGAATTTTTATCTTTTAATTTATTTTTAATCCGGTAGCTTTTACCAGTTATCTGGAATATATGGCAGTAATGTAAGACTCTATCAATTATCGCTGAAGCAAGTGTTGCATCTCCTGCAAATGTTTCTCCCCAGTTTCCAAAGGGTTTATTGGAAGTTAGGATAAGGGTTCCCTGCTCATATCTCCTTGATATCAGCTGAAAAAATAGATTGGCCGCCTCTTTGGAAAGCGGAAGATACCCTAGCTCATCGATGATGATCAAATCCAGTCTGCAAAGGGCAGCAAGCCTGTCAGCTAGGGTCTTTGTTGAGTAGGCCACCACAAGATCATCAGCAAGCTCTGAGGCAGTCATAAACAAAACCCTTTTTTTGGCAAAGCAGGCCTTTATGCCCAGTGCTATGGCCAGATGAGTTTTGCCCTTATCGCAATTTTTTCATAATGGGAATTATCGAAAGTATTTCTTTATCGAAAGAAATGAGGCTATAATTCATATAAATCAAAGAATCAAGCCTCGATTTCTTTTGATAATATTACAACTGGCGGCAGAAGTCATTCAACCATTGAAGCAATTCTGTGTCATCTTTCCATTCGGGGATATCTTGTGTTACCACATCGGGATAACTCTGTTCAAGAACAGAACGCTTTAATTCAGTTTCCGTCTTCAAATATATTTCTGTTGTTGTGATACTCACATGTCCTAGAAAATCCCTAATATAAATCAGGTTTATGCCAGATTCCAGCATATGAACGGCTTTTGAATGGCGAAACATATGAGGATGAATGCTATCGGCTAGCATAATCCCCGGATTGTTTTTTTTGGCTTCTTCGAAATACTTGTTTAAAATATAGCAGATTCCGGGCCGCGTGAACTTTTCTCCTCTACTATTAAAGAAAAGAGGAGACCGTTGTCTTGCATTACTCTTAAGATTAAAGTCGTCCATATACTTGGATATCAATTGCACTGTATTACTCATAATTGGCACACATCTGGTTTTGCTGCCTTTCCCTGTTAAGGTAACTGTTGCGGGAGGATGAAGCCTGACATCTTTCACCCAAAGGTCAATCAATTCCTGAACGCGAGCACCGGTGTCATACAAGATTGCCATTAGAGCAAGATCCCGACGACCTTTGCGATTTCGAACATCTGGCTGATCAAGAATCAGTTTCATTTCTTCTTTAGTCAGGTAACTGACGGCTGGTTGCGATTTCCTTTTAAATGGGATATTGAGTATTTTTTGCATCTCAAATAGATTATCAGGATATTCTGATAGCGCATACCTGTAAAAGCTATGTATTGCGGCAAGCTTTTGATTTCTGGTACTGATGCTAATTTGATTATTTTTTTCTAACCATAAAAGGAATTCAACAATAGTTTGGGCTTTAATATCCTTGAATTCAAGCCTTTCTGGATAAATATTCTTTTCATCGCGCATATATATAAGTAACTGCCGAAACGTGTTTCTATAGGATTTTATCGTGTTTGGACTAACGTTTCGTTGGCCAGAAAGAAAATCCGAAAAATACTTTGTTGTAATTTTGGCAAAATTAGTCTGTTTCATCTTGGGTCACCTCCGGAATCATCCAGTTACAGTTGCATTCGATTGCTCTTATAATATCTGGGTATAGTTCGGCCGTCAGTCGTAGATATCTTTGGCTGCCACGAATATCCTCATGCCCAAGATAAACCGACAAATATACAAGACAGTTTGTCAAGTCTCTACCTTGGCGAATCCAGTTTTTCAAACAAGTAATAGTGTCACGTCATATTTGCCGTGTCGCTTTGATTGGTATATAATAACTTCAATAAAACTATTGGAGGATACCATGAAAAAGTACAAAGTAACACTATCAAGAGAGGAACGAGAAGAATTACTATCTATTGCAGGTAAAGGAAGCCACAGATCACAGAAGGTCTTAAATGCCTTGATTCTTCTGAATTGTGATGAGGGAAAATTTCAAAGACGTAGATTAAAAAACGAAGAGATTGCAGCCGTGTTAAATATCAGTATGAGAAAAATTGATCGTGTAAAGAAACGTTTTGTTGAAGAAGGCGTTGAGACAGCGTTGAATGGTCACAAGGGGCGGCGTATTTATGCTAAGAAGGCTGACGGAGACTTCGAGGCTCATCTGGTAGCCTTAAGTTGTAGTGAACCCCCATCCGGTTTTGCCAGATGGTCCTTGCGCTTGCTGGCAGACAAAGCAGTTGAGCTAAATTACATAGAAAGCATTTCCTATGAGACGATTCGTCGTGTGTTAAAAAAAACGAAATTAAGCCCTGGAAGAAACAGCAGTGGGTGATTCCACCTAAGCAAAATGGTGATTTTGTTGCCCATATGGAAAGAGTTCTTGAGGTATATAAGCATCCGTATGATGCTAAGTTCCCGGTAGTCTGTATGGATGAATCACCTAAACAGTTAATAAAAGAGACCCGTAAGATAATAGCTGCCATCCCGGGTTATCTGATTAGATATGATTATGAATATGAACGAGGCGGAGTGTGTAATATTTTCCTGGCAAGTGAGCCTTTGGCCGGCAAACGATTGGTCAAGATTACCGAAAGAAAAACAAAGCGTGACTGGGCACTTTTTGTAAGGGAAATTGCGCAAAGATATAAAAACGCAGAGAAGATTACCCTGGTAATGGATAATTATAGTACACATAAGCCAGGATCTTTGTACGAGACCTTTTCTCCTGAAGAAGCAAAAGCGCTATGGGACAGGTTTGAGTTTATATATACACCAAAACATGGAAGCTGGCTGAATATGGCAGAAATAGAGCTTAATGTTCTTACCGGACAATGTCTAAACAGAAGAATTGAAAATATTTCAGTAATCAGAAGAGAGACTAACACCTGGCAGAATCATCGGAATAACCTGAATGCAAAAATCAATTGGCAGTTTACAACAAATAAAGCTCGGATAAAACTAAAACGACTCTATCCGACGTATGAAATGTGACGTGACAATAGCATAAACATGTCGAAAATCGTGTAGCCGAGGTCCTTTCCCGGTATGAGAGATACCAGCTTCCCATAAAATATCTCTGAACCAGTCATAAACTGTTTTTGTGTCCAATTGACCTCCATACGGTGAGGGAAAGAAAAATTCATTATCCGGGTTCGCCATAACAACGTGGTCATAATATGCTCTGCACCGCTGTAGCAAGCTATCGGCCATTGGTATAAGGCGCTGTTGGTTAAACTTCGTATGTTTGATAAAGATCGTTCCGTTTGTCAAATCAACATCATCTTTTTTTAATCCGACCGCTTCAGAAACTCTAAGCCCACAGCTATATAAAACACGTATGATCAACGGGATGATTTTATGCCGGTATGGTGAATATACGGATGGCGGATAATTATCGCAAGCAATGAGCATTCGCTGAATCTCTTCATCCGAAAAAATATAGGGCTGAAATGCGTATCTGTCGATAGTAACCATTCCTCTTGGAAAGCTATATGCAGTGTAACCAATTCGATTCATATATTCAGCCAAGCCCCGCAACAATGAAATTCGACGCGTTCGATTACTGATTGTTTCATTGGGAGATTGTCTGCACCATTCAATAACCAAGTCTTTTGGAAGGCTGATTTCGGAGTGCTGGTGTGTCTGCAAAAAAACGTCAAACCTTTTAAGCATGGATTCTGCTTTTTTGAACCCATAGCCCAGGGCGCGTTTTTCATCAATATATGAACTAAATATATCGGATAAAATACTATGAAAGATAATTTTATTTTTCATAGTGAAATACCTCATCCGGATCAACGGCGCATTGTTTAAGCTCTTCCATGTTGGTACGGAGATAAACGGATGTCGATTTGGAATTAACATGCCCAAGCAATTCTGAGATAACAGGTAAAGGTGTCCCTTTTGCCAACATAGTGCTTGCAAGAGTATGCCTAAGCGAATGTAGCCCATGCCGGTTTCCAGCTGGTATGCTGATGCCGGCTTTTCTAGTATATTTTGTTATGATATTGTAGAGATTAGCATCCTTTCCAAACGCATCATATGGCGCACATGTTCTTAAAAACAGATATGGGCTATTGCTAATAGGCCTACCATTTTTTAAGTAGTCAATTATTGCCCATCCAACATCATCTAAAACCGGAAATGACACGTCGATACCTGTTTTCTGTTGAGTGAAATGAATTTTATTTCCATGCCAATCGAGATTGGAAAGCTTAAGGCCTTTGATGTCACCAACGCGGATGCCAAGTTTTGTAACAAGGAGAAGTGTCGCATAATCACGTTTTCTTGTAGGGTTGCCCCGGTCGATTGTGTCAAGCATTCTTTTTACGTCATCTGGATTCCAAGTACTGGGAACCGATGGGTACCAGTATCTCGTATACTTTGGAACTGATAAAGACAAATCGGTCGTCGTTAAACCCTTAGTGTACAAAAACCTCAAAAAAACGCGCAACGTTGTCAATATTGATGACATACTCTTTTCGTGATGATGAAAAATCGTCTTTACATAGTCGGAAATAACTGTAGGCGTGATATCATTTACATCCATGATTTTTCGCATATTGAGATAATCAATGAAAAAGAACAGGCGCTGTAAGCGTGTTCGCATACCTCTTTTTGAGTATTGATTGTTCTCACACTCAATTTCATAGTCCGTTAGCACTTTCTCAAACTGAGATGGTTTAACATAGCCTTTCTTTTTGACGATTCTGCGAATGATCACCCCATGTAATTGATAGTCGCCGAGCAATCGAATCTGGCGTATCGCGGCTTTCGCATTCTTTGGATATGTTTCTGAATAATAGTCTACACTACAATTGTAACGTTCCAAAAGATACTGACTGCCAAGATCTTCGGTGAAATAGAGTTCGCCCTTTTCTTCAGCAAATGCCTGGATCCTTTTAAATGCAGCACGGAAGCTGCATATGGAATTATACGAATAGTTAAGTCTCTGTAGCTCTTCCAATACTTTTTCGGATAATTCCTTGATTGTTAATTGTGCCATTTTGGTAATACCTCCAGAATAGATTTTATTGTATTGTATTCTATTCTAAGTATTATCACAAGAAAATGAGCTTAAAACAGTTTAATTAGGCATAAACCATGCTATTTCTTTCGATAAAGAAATACTTTCGATAATTGCCCTTATCGCAATTTTTTCATAATGGGAAGACCCACCTGGCTATCGCTATAGCTATGAAGGCCTTACTGAAAGGTTACCAGGTCTTATTTAGCTCAGTTGCCGAGATGCTCTGCCAGCTTAACTTTGGTCGGGCCGATAACAGCTATTATCAGAAGCTGGATTATTACCTAAGGCCGGACCTGTTAATCTTAGATGAGCTGGGGTTTAAGAAATTACCTTCCTATAGTGCTGATGATTTTTTTGAGATTATCAGCAGACGTTATGAGCAAGGATCTCTCATTATTACCACCAACAAGCCCTTTGATAAGTGGGGAGATATCTTTACCGATCAGACCATGGCCTCTGCTATCTTAGACCGGGTAGTACACCATTCGGTGATCATCCAGATCAGTGGTCCCAGTTATCGGGCTAAGGATCTGAAAAGGAAAGGGGGTGAAGGTTAATTTTTTCACTTTTGAGACTATGGAAAAAAGTTCGGCTTTTACTATGGAATTTAGGTTGACTTTGAGGAGGATTTCTGCAATTAAGCATTTTATTAACGGTAGAGACAACATAATCAGGGACCGAGTTTTGAGGTGAAGAAAGATAGTCATCCCAGTGTTCTTGGAAGATTTGTTTTATGGTGAACTTGTAGGAAAAGATTTGGTCCATGAGACAAATTATATAAAAGAACACTGGGAAAAGCAAATAATAGTCTGGTATTCGTAACAAAATAAGGATATAAGAAACACATTTAAGAAGGGGGTTTCAGGGGATACCTCCCCTGATTATCTTGTGTGTAAATTTCTTGTGAAACTGAACCATAACCTAAACCTCTCCTGTTTTTAGTTTTAGATTATAGTTTCAGGGTGTTCACTTTTAAACTTTAAATCAATTAAAAAGAGTTCACTTTTAAACTTTAATTCACAATGCACAAAAAATTATTGACAGGAAAATAAAACAATGTTACTATTTAAAAAATATTATAATATAAAATATATATTTCATAATGTGAAATATTTTATAATGAAAAATAAAAAAAATTCATTTTATTCAGTCAAATCTTTAAAACGTGGAATATCGATAATTGAAGCTTTAGCTGAGAAAGAACCAGAATTAAGTGTTACTGAAATTAGTAAGATAACGAATTTGAATATTAGTACTGTTCATCGATTATTAGGAACATTAATTGAATTAGATTGGATAGAACAAAATTTACGCAATCATAAGTATAGACTTAGTTTGATAATATTTGAATTGGGTAGTGTTGTAGTTGAAAATATTGAAATTGTCAAACAGGCCATGCCGTTTATGGAAAAATTGTCAGAAAAATATAATGAAGCAATTAACCTTGCACAATTACAAAAAGATGAAATTGTTTATATTCATAAGATTGAAAGTGACACAACATTAAAATTAGATTTAAAACTTGGTTCCAGACACCCTAGTTATTGTACAGCTTTAGGAAAAATTTTATTGGCTTATTTGGATGAAAATGAATTAAGCTTTTATTTAAAGAGAATAAAATTAAAAAAATATACTGATAATACCATAATAGATAAAAAAAAATTATTAAATGAATTAAGAATAATAAGAAATAAGGGTTATTCATTTGACTATGAAGAATATATAAAAGGCGTAAATTGTATTGCAGTTCCAATAAAAGATTATTTGAACGAAGTTTGTGCTGCCTTGAGCATTGCTATTCCTACCGCAAGATTTAATCTGGATAAAGTACCTTTTATAATTGATGACCTCATTAATAGTGCAAAAAAGATATCAAGTTATAAATGATATATTCACTAAAATAATATTAAAGAAAGCATAAAAAATTAAAAATATGGTTAAAAAGTAACACCTTAGGTTTTAATAAAAATTTTAATATGATTGAATTGAATTTTTCAAGTTTCAGTACCAGTAATGTCTTAATGGTAAATCTAATAAAAGGGTGGTGATAGTTATAAAAAATTATAAAAATGTGATAATTTTAAAAAAATAAATTAAAAGGAGGAGTATAAATAATTATGAAATCTTCTAAGCTATTAATGGTAATTTTAATTTTTTCACTAATTTTTTCCCAGATTTCTTTTGCTCAAGAAGAAATCACTATTGCTGGAGGTAGTGTGGGTGGCAGTTGGTTCCCAATTGTAAATGCAATCAGTGATCTTTTAAATCAAGAGTTTGGTAAGAATATATTTTTTGCTAAACCAGGTGGAGGTTCTTCAAATCCTTTATTAGTAAGTCAGGGTAAAATAAGTGCTGGAATGTCATATTCATCATTTTTAGTAGCTTTAGAGCGGGGAGAAGATCCTTATACAATAGAGCAAAAAAACGATAATCTTAGATCAGTCGCATTACTATTTCCCATGTATTATCATATTATTGCTGCCAAAGAACTTCCTTTTGATAGTTTAGGTGAGTTAGTTGAAAAGAAGTATCCTGTTAGAATATTTCCTACTGACGTGGGACATGCAGAAAACTGGATAACAGTAAAAGCCTTGGCAGCATTAGGAGTAACTCTTGATGATATTAACAAATGGGGAGGACAAGTTAAATATATTAGTTCAACTGAAGAAGCTTCTGAATACAAAGATAAGCATATTAATATGGCTGTTACCCATAATGTAATTCCTTTTGCTACCTTCATCGATATGTTCATGAGTAGAGAATCTAAATTAATTGAATTGGATGAAAAAGTAATTGAAGCATTGAAAGACTATGGTATGCAAGAGTTAATAATTCCTGCTGGTACCTATAAAGGTCAAGATAAAGATATTAAAACTGTAGGAATGCCAGCTGTTCTTTTTGTAAGGGATGATATTCCTGATGACATAGTTTATGCTATGGCTAAGGTAATATGTGAAAATACTGAATATTTAAGTTCAATCAATAAGTCTTTTAAGAGCTTTAATCCGGAAACTGCTTGGAAAGACTTAGGTGCAAGACTTCATCCAGGAGCTGAGAAGTACTTCAAAGAAAAAGGATATATGAATTAAAATTTATCTTTGATATATTAGGGAGAGATTAATAAATTCTCTCCCTAGTTAAATAAATAAGGAGTATTTATGTCTCAACGAGAAGAAAAAATGCCAAATATTATAAAAAGCCCTACTCGTAATTTAACAGGTGCATGGAATAAAATTTCTAAAGTTATTGCCATAACTATGTCATTGATTGCACTTTATACGGCAGCTTTTGGTACTTTCCCAACATACTTCCAAAGATCAATTCATTTAATATTCGTATTAGTTCTTACTTTTTTGTTATATCCTTTTAAGAGATACGAAAAGGATCAAGTAAAAATTTCTGATGTAATTTTAATAATTTTTTCTTTGTTATCCTTAGGCTGGGTTTTAATTAATAATCAGAGATTTACAACTAGATTTGCCTATGTGGATCCGCTACATTTATTGGATTACGTTTTTTGTATTTTATTAATTTTAGTATTGTTGGAAGCGAATAGAAGAACAATGGGATGGCCATTGGTTATGACAACTATAGTTACTATAATTTATAATTTTTTTGGTCATTATATTCCTGGTTATTTTTCTGCTCCTAAATGTACCTTAGAATATTTTACTAATCATATTTATATGAGTACTGAAGGAATTCTTGGTAATGTTGTTGGACTTTCTTCAACTTATATTATTATGTTTGTAATATTTGGAGCATTTGTTGATTCTGCAGGTATGGGGAAGTTATTCATTGATTTATCAAATGCATTAACCGGTAAGCAGCCAGGTGGTCCAGCAAAAACTGCTGTTATTGCTAGTGGGATGTTTGGTTCAATAAGTGGAAGTGGAGTTGCCAATGTTGTTACAACAGGGGTATTTACTATTCCTGCAATGAAAAGAGCTGGTTATTCACCAGAAGAAGCAGGGGCAGTTGAAGCAGTTGCTTCGTGTGGTGGTCAATTATTGCCACCAGTAATGGGTTCAGCAGTATTTTTGATGGTTTCCTTTGTCGGCATATCATATTTAGAAATTGTTAAAGTTTCTATAATTCCAGGTTTGATGTATTTCGCTTTAGTATATCTCTTTGTAGATCTTATTGCTAGAAGAAAAGGAATGAAAGGAATTTCTCAAATGGAGATAATTCCTTTGCCTAAACTTTTAAGGGAAAATGGTTATTTACTAGTTCCCATTATTGCATTAGTTATATTAATAGTAAGGGGCTATACTCCATTTTATGCGGCTTTTATATGTATTGTATTGATGGTATTAGTGAGTTTTTTCCGAAGAGAAACAAGTTTTACTTTATCAAAAATAATGGTTGCCTTAGAACATGGATCAAAAAATATGGTGGCGATGGGTTCAGCCGCTGGCTGTGTAGGTATAATAATGGGAATTGTTACCTTAACCGGGGTTGGAGTAAGAATGAGTTCTTTAATTCTTCGTTTATCACAACATAATTTATTATTAACAATCATTTTGGTGGCGATTATTGCCTACATTTTAGGTATGGGTTTAAATGTTACTAGCGCTTATATTATTGGCTCTGTGTTAACAGCTCCTGCTCTTGTTGAGGTAGGTGTACCATTATTAGTAGCCCATTTATTGGTTTTTTGGTTTTGCCAAACCTCTAATGTTACTCCACCAGTGTGCATGGCTGCATATGCAGCTTCCATTATAAGTGGAGGAAATGCAATGTTAACAGGTTTAAAATCAGCAAAAATGTCAATTGGAATGATAATTATTCCTTTTCTTTTTGTTTATTCACCAATAATATTTACATTACATAATACTAATTTATTAGAATTCCTTTGGTTTTTAATTACATCAATACTATCATTAGCACTACTTGCGGTGACTTTAGAAGGATTTGTAACTAAGCATATAAAAATAATAGGAAGAATATTAACAGGAATTGCCTCTCTATTTTTATTTCTTCCAAATGTTTATAGTAAATTATTTGGTTTATTTGTTCTTTTGTTATTTTTATTATTTTATAAAAAAGTTACTTATATCAATAAAAAGTATTACATAAAATAGAGTAGACATTATATATTGATTATTGATTATGGGAAAAATGAGAACAACTCGGTATAAAATTAACAAGGAAAGGAGTTTATTATGTTAAAAAAAATAGAGTATGGTAAAAATTATAGGTACGATTCTTATACGTGGGAAGAATTGAAAGAAATAATTGCTCAGGATAGGGTTGCTCTTCTCCCTGTTGGCTCAATAGAACAGCATGGGAGACATCTTCCAATTGATGCAGACAGTTTTATTTTAGAGCAAATGTGCATTGCAGCAGCTGAAAAAGTTCCAAAAGATATTTTACTTTTAAATCTCATACCCTATGGTTTTTGTTGGCATCATATTGATTTTCCTGGTCCTTTAAGTGTGAGTGGCAGACATCTTAGTGATTTTGTTTTGGATATTACCAAAAGTTTAGCATATCATGGCATACAGCGAATTTTAATTATAAATGGACATGGTTCCAATGCTCCATATTTAGAAGATGCAGCTAGAAGGACTGTTTTAGAGACTAATGCAATATGTGGTTCATTTATTTCCTATAATTTGGCAAAAAAAGAAATTGCAGAAGTTAGAGAGTCTGAATGGCCAGGAGGTATTGCCCATGCCTGCGAAATGGAAACATCTGTATATCTATATTTAGCTAAAGAAAGAGTTAAAATGGATAAGGCTGTAAAAGAGATAGGATTTAGTAAATCAAAATATCATTGGATAGATACGATAGGTCCCTCACCGGTAAGCATGAGGACATGGTGGTCTACAATTTCTGAGAGTGGGGTTGTAGGAGATGCAACACTTGCCAGTATAAAAAAAGGAGAAATTATTTTTAACGCGGTAGTCGAAAATTTAGTACAACTGATAAAGGAGATAAAGAATAGAAAAATAGTAAACAGAAAAGATCATCATTAAACTAAAAATATGTAAAAAGTAAAGATTAGAAAGAAGCGAAATAAATGAAAATTACTATTGTTGGTGCTG
>DKFO01000051.1 GCA_002452835.1 Candidatus Atribacteria bacterium UBA6794
ATCCTATTGAATTTAAAAAGATTGAATATCCAGAACCGATTATGAGATTAGCAATTGCTCCCAAAAGTAAGGGAGATGAGGATAAACTTAGTTTTGCCTTAAATAGAATTATTGAAGAAGAGCCGACCATTCAAGTTTATAGGGATGAGGATACTGGAGAAACTATTATTGCTGGTATGGGAGAGTCTCACCTTGATGTAGTTATTGAGACTATGGAAACAAAATTTGGAGTAGAAGTGGAGAAGAGTACGCCAAAAGTAGGTTATAAAGAGACAATTCGGAAAAAGGTACAGGCAGAAGGTAAATATAAAAAACAATCTGGTGGTCGAGGACAATATGGTCATTGCTTTGTAGAATTCGAACCTTTAGAAAGAGGTAAAGGCTTTGAATTCGTCGATAAAATTGTTGGTGGGGTTATTCCCAAACAGTATCGTCCAGCAGTGGAAAAAGGGATTGTGGAAGCAATGAAAAAGGGAGTGGTAGCTGGCTATCCCACCATTGATATAAGAGCAACCCTGTATGACGGTAGCTATCATACCGTTGATTCTTCTGAAATGGCTTTTAAAGTTGCCGGTTCATTAGCTTTTAAAAAAGGCGCTGCTTTAGCTGATCCTATACTTTTAGAGCCAATTTATGACCTGGAAGTAATAGTTCCCAAAGAATATATGGGGGATATTATTGGAGATTTAAATAGCAAAAGAGGAAAGATTATGGGAATGGATGAAACAAAAAAAGGCAAACAGATTATTCGAGCTCAGGTACCGCAAGCGGAAATGTTTAGATATTCTATTGATTTAAGATCTATTACTCAAGGTAGAGGGACCTTTACTATGAAGTTTTCTCATTATGAAGAAGTGCCTCCTCAAATTGCTCAAGATATAATTGAAAAAGCCAAAAAGGAAAGTGAATCAGAATCATAATAATTAACTAAATTTTTAAAATTATTTTTTAGGAAATACTTGTTTTCTAATTATCTTGTTACTATAATAAAAAAAGTATAAATAAAAATAATTAGGGAGGTGTAAGATTTATGTTTGAAGATTTAGAATGGTACTGGATCGCAGCTATTATCGCAGCAATTATTGGAATCATATGGTGGTTGGGAGAAGAAGAATAAAAAGATTCACAGAAATTCATTATTTAGTATGTGTAGTATCAGGATCAAAATAAGTGCAGGGTTATTGTTATTTTTTATTTGGTGACTACAACCTGCACTTATTTATAATTAGAAGATTTTAAAAAAATAATATATAAAAGAAAAATTATTTATTAGTGGAAACTGATATGGTAAAATTCCTGAGCGAATGATTGATAATAAATAACTCAGGCCGTTTTCATCGTTATAAGATAAAAAGGGTAGATGGGGCTGTAGCTCAGTAGGGAGAGTGCCTCCTTGGCGTGGAGGAGGTCGCGGGTTCGATTCCCGCCAGCTCCACCATTGTTTATCTACTAAAAAAGAGTGGTACCACGGGTAAATCTCGTCCCTGGTAATTTAAATATATTTAAATATGGCCGGTGACGAGATTTTTCTATTACAAGGGTGGGCAGGATGAATAGTTTTCAGTTTACAGTTAACAGTTTTAAATTCAAAGATGCGGGAATAAGTGGATGAGATTGCTTCGTCACTTTACTCCTCGCAATGACAAAATGGTATATCGTATTACGTATAACGTATATCGTTGAAATAAAGTTGCTAGTCGGACGTTATTTCTGGGGTTCTCCAGGGGAACACCCTTCTCAAGAGGGGAAGGATTCACCTTGAATATCGTAATTTCTGTGAAATTTCGATATTCTTAAGATTACCAAACTAAGATATCAAGATAACATAGTAAATAAAACAGTCAAGAGATCAATAAATATTGTTTTGATTTTTATTTCAGGGGTTCTCAAGGGGAAGGATTCCCCTTGAATATCTTATGTGGGAGTGGAATGCTAATATGAAAGAACGATATGATTTTAAAGAAATAGAAAGCAAATGGCAGAACTACTGGTATAGTAAAGGATTATTTGAAAGCAATATAGAATCCAAAAATAAAAAATATTATGTGCTGGAGATGTTTCCTTATCCCTCCGGGGAGCCCCATATGGGACATGTTAAAAATTACGTAATAGGAGATGTGGTAGCTCGTTACAAACACAGTCGGGGATATAACATATTGCATCCTATGGGCTGGGATTCCTTTGGCTTACCGGCCGAAAATGCTGCCATTAAAAATCAGATTCATCCGGCTAAATGGACCCAGGAAAATATTCAAAAAATGAAGAATACTCTCCTTTCCATGGGAATAAGCTATGACTGGCGGCGCGAAATTTCCACCTGTAGCCCTGAATATTATAAATGGACCCAATGGATGTTTTTACAACTTTATAAAAATGGACTGGCTTACAAAAAGAAAGCAGTAGTTAATTGGTGTCCTTCTTGCGCTACCGTGCTGGCCAATGAGCAGGTGGTAGATGGCAATTGTGAGAGATGTGGTGCAACAGTAACTAAAAAAGAGTTATCTCAGTGGTTTTTCAAGATTACCAATTATGCCCAACAACTTCTTGATGATATGGCACTTTTGGAAGAATGGCCAGAACGGGTTCTGACCATGCAGAGAAATTGGATTGGGAGAAGTGAAGGGGCTAAAGTAAAATTTACTATTGCCGGAAGTAATAAAACAATCTCTGTTTTTACTACCAGACCAGATACTCTTTTTGGAGTAACTTTTTTCGTTCTTTCTCCAGAGCATCCTATGGTGGACCAGCTGGTTAGGGGGACGGCCTATGAAGATGAGGTAAAGCAATTTAGAGCTGAATTTTATAAAGACAATGTTAGCAAGAAAGATCTGGCTATAACCGAAAAAAAGGGTTGTTTTACCGGGCAATATGTCATAAATCCCTTAAACCAGGAGAAGGTTCCTATCTGGTTGGCCAATTATGTGCTAATGGAGTATGGCACTGGAATGGTTATGGC
>DKFO01000082.1:0-9560 GCA_002452835.1 Candidatus Atribacteria bacterium UBA6794
GCTATCTTGTTTCATAAACAAGATAGTCAGGGGAGATATCCCCTGAAACCCCTCATATTAGTATTGAGTCGTGAGTATCGAGTATTGGGTAAAATACAAAATACAAAATTATATTACATTATTATTTCCCAATAAACCTATAAACACACTATATATGTTACTACCAAACATTAAAAAGAATTATATATAGCGTAGTCTGATAAAATTTATATTAAAATTGGACTTTTTGGGTTACAATCATTCCATTAAAGTAATATAAATTCAATCTATTTTTTGGATTAATTTAACAATCATTCTGCAAATATATTGGATCTTCTCAGTTATTTTTTCCTTTATATTTCCAGTAATATATTCTAATTCATTGGCAATAATTATCTGTGTCTCTAACTCTGCACAACTACCCAGAGCAATATATAGAAATTGTCTGTATTCTTTACTATGGTATCTTCTAAATCCTTCCGCAATATTTGATGGTATCGATATTGCACATCTCTTCATTTGAGAACTTAGTCCATATATTTCCTCTTTTGGAAAACATTCTGTTAACAGATAAATATCTTTAACAAGTTTAATACTTTCTTGCCAGATTCTGAGATCTTTAAAATTTTTTATTTTGTTATCTTCATTTACTATTTCTTTGGCCATACTTATTACTATATTTATAATCTTTCTTATTATATACTCAATAATTTCAACTCAATGTACTCAATACTCAATACTCGATACTGAATACTATCGACTGATTTGTTATAGAGAAAATCGTTCGCCTAAATAATATTTTCTGGTTATTTCTGAATTGGCTATTTCGGAAGGGTGTCCGGAAGCCAATATCTTACCATCATGCATAATATAAGTGCGATCGGTAATCTTCATAGTTTCTCTAACATTATGATCAGTAACGAGAATACCCAAGCCCTTTTCTTTAAGAAATCCAATAATTTCCTGAATATCATAGACAGCAATGGGGTCAATACCAGTAAAAGGTTCGTCAAGCAGAATAAAAGAAGGCGAGTTAGCCAGGGTACGGGCAATCTCCACTCTTCGCCGCTCACCCCCAGAGAGCATATATCCTTTGTAATCTACCAGATGTTCAATCTCCAGTTCCTGCAGCACTTTGCGACATCTTCTTTCCTGTTCGCTAGGTTCAATCCCAAGGGCTTCCAAAATTAATAAGATATTTTCTTTTACCGTTAATTTTCTAAATATAGAAGGTTCCTGGGCTAGATAACCCAATCCCATTCTTGCACGTTGAAACATAGGGGTATGGGTAATATCTTTGCCTCTAAAAAAGACTTTGCCCTTATCCGGACGTATTAATCCTACAATCATATAAAAGGTAGTTGTTTTTCCGGCTCCATTGGAACCGAGTAAGCCAACTACCTCTCCTTTATTGATCTCTAAATTAACCTCATCAACAACTTTACGCCTGTGATATATCTTAACCAGTTGTTCGGTCCATATTTTTTCCAAATATTTCTCCTGAAACCCCTCATTATCACCCTCACCTTTCCTCTCCCTTCTAAGGGAGAGGGATATGATGATGAATATAGCTGTATTCATTTTTATTTAATAGACCATAGATATAATAACATAAAATTCGATATAACTTATACATAATACGATATGCAATTTTTTTGTCATTGCGAGAAGTCAATTCAGTAATAAGTAACCAGTAATAAGGTAAGTAATAGGCAAATTAAATCACAGATACTAACGGCCAACGACTAACAATTAGCGACTAATTTAAACGATATACGTTATACGTAATACGATATACTATTTTTGTCATTGCGAGGAGCGAAGCAACGAAGCAATCTCATCCACTTATACCCGCATCTTTTATCTGAAAACAGTTAACTGCAAACTAATAACTATTTATCACCCTCACCTTTCCTCTCCCTTCTAAGGGAGAGGTATTCAGGGTGAGGGCTATAGGTTTAGAACAACTTCGAACTATTATTTCACTTCTTCATCCTATAAATCAAAGGTGATAATTAACTATCTGGTAGAACTTTCAAAGAAAATCACTACCTCTTTTCGAAAAGAAAAGGGTTAGAGAATAGTTATAACAGCTATTTACCAGAAGTAATTTTCTCAATCTCAGCAATAACATCCTGAGTCAAATTATTACCACCATATAAAATAACTGGATACTCATTAAGGTCATTCCCGGTAAATACTGGGACTTCACTATTGATAATAACCTGATATTTCCCCTTTTCAGCAACAGTTTTAATAGCCTGGAGAATGTCGGAATTCCTTTCTGCCTGTAAGGCCTGCATCTGGGTTAATATTTTTTGTTTTACCGGTTCCCACTCGGCATTGAACTTATCCTCTAATTTTTTAAGTTCGGTTTCTTCCAGACCTTTACCTTCCTGATTAAGTTTTTCCTGTCTGGTTTGTAATTCCGTTCTTAATTCCTGATTCAATTGATTTATCTTTTCGGTATTAGGGTGACTGGCAGTGACTTTAGCCAGGCTGACATAGCCAACATTATTCTGAGCCCTAACAACTCCCGTAGAAAAAGTAGTTAATAAAACAATCGTGATTAAAAAGGTTATTATATTACCCCAGCCTAACTTTCTTCTATTCAAGTGAAAAATCATACGCTCTCTTCCTCCTTAAAATTTATCTACAATTACCCATATATCATATTATAATATTATTTTAATAATATGATGTCCCTTAATGCTAATGTAATTTAATGATATTTAAATGATATTATTTCCTAAAAATCTATCCTTACTTTCTTTTCCTTCGAAGAGAATCCTCTCCCTCCCCTCTCCTCTTGAAGGGAGAGGATTAGGAAGAAGGTATCGTCCCTTCTCCTCAGCCTTAAAAGGTATGACCAATATTGAAATAAGCCTGACCTTCGCCATCTTCTCCAAAACCATAATCAATACTTATTGGTCCTAAGAAGGTATCAAACCGTATTCCCACTCCTTTACCAAATTTCATGTCACTAAAAGTAATAGATTCACCAAAATCCCAGGCATTACCCCAATCAGCAAAGACAACTCCTTGTAAATTATCTGCTAAAGGGAAGCGGTATTCAATATTAAAAACGAGAGAAGTATCCCCAGAAAATTCTTTGTAATCATAACCTCTGATAGTGCCCAATCCTCCAACTTCATATTTGGCAAAGGATGGCAAAGGGGTATCAGCATATCCCACTACTCCTCTCATAGCCAGCACTCCCTGATTAATGGTGCTGGTAATGGTAGTTTCTTCACTCTCTTCTTCTTCAAATATATCAGTAGACAGATAAGTCCGTAAATCTAAATCATATTTGCGATAGGTATAATCTCCCCCTAATATCCCACCTGCATTTTGTATGGCAGCCGTCCCAAACCATCCTTCCGTAGGATTAAACTTGTCATCACGGGTATCATAAATTAAAATTGGTCGGAAACTATTGCTTAATCCTTCCTGAATATTATCTGGTAACTGACCAGAGATTAAAGTATAAGTAGCTTCTTCAGTTTTTAATTCCAACCCTATTTTAAAATTCTCCTTAATTTCTCGGCCGAAAGTAAGTTTACCACCTATTCGTTCCATTTCATATTTAGAATCAATCCCGTTAATTTTCTTGGATACTTCCAAGAAGGTATCATAAACATCCAGGCCAAAAAAAGTAGGGGTATTCCCCAGCCATGGTTCATAAAAAGATAAACTATAGGTAGTTCTGGTACCAACTTCCAGTTTTGCTTCAATATTCTGTCCTCGACCAAAAAGATTGGATTCTTTTATGCTGGCATAGGCAAACAATCCTTCTCCTGAGCTGTAACCGCCACCTCCTCCCAGTAAGCCAGTACTTTTTTCTTTTACCTCAATCACCAGGACAATTAAGTTTTCTTCACTACCCGGTTCCAACTTCATAGAAACATCCTCGAAAAATCCAAGATTATAAATATCCTGTAGTGATTTTTTGACTTTACTAAAATCAAATAATTCCCCTGGTTCTACCTCCAGTTCTCGCCTGATAACTCTATCTACAGTCTTTTCATTGCCAGTAATCTTGATTTCTTCAATAAATCCCTCAGCAAGTCCAATTAATAGAACACCAGTATTTTGATTGAAATCAATTTTATCCACCTGAGCTAAAATCAACCCTCTATCTTTATATAATTGCGAGATTCTATCCAGGTCATTTTGTAATATTTTTTGGGAAAACACCTGCCCCGGTCTTAAGACCATAATTTCTTTTATTTCTTCTACTTTTAAAATAGAACTTCCTTCAATTATAATATCCTTAATCAGGGCATTTTCTTTAACCTCAAAAACGACTTTATAGCCATCCCGAAATGGTTCTAATTTGACCTGCACATCCTGAAAATAGCCCAAATCAAAGATTGCTTTCATATCAGCCTGTATTTTATCCTTGGAAAAGAGGTCACCTATATTAGATGAAATCTGGGATACAATAAATTTGGTATCAATATTTTCGTTACCACGAACTACAATTGCTGTAATTCTTCCATTGTTTTGAGCAAAGCCATAATTAACTAATAAGGAAAAAAATAATAATAAAACCATTCCCAAAAATAAAACATTAGTATTTCTTTTTATCTTTTTCAACTTTTTTCTTCCTCCTGGATCTCCTGAATAAAGGGGAATTCTTCCCCTTGATAATCGCTCATTATCATCCTTTTCCTATCCTGCCCCTCACCACACTAGGGAGAGGGTTAGGATAAGGATTTTTCTACAGCTATATTTTAATATTTAAATTAATTATAAGCAAATAAAATATATTGCTAAATTAAAATTATTAGAACTGAAGGTGTAATTTTTTTGCCAAATCATCCAAATAGGTATAGAAAATCGGAATAATAATCAGGGTTAAAAAGGTAGAAGAGGTCAACCCTCCAATAATAGCAACTGCTAGAGGTGCTCGTAATTCAGCTCCCTCTCCTATCCCTAAAGCCATAGGAACCATTGCCAATATCGTAGTAAGGGCAGTCATTAATATGGGTCTCAGACGAGTTTCCCCCCCCTCTATAACTGCCTCATTTCTTTCCATTCCTCTCCGGCGTAATTGATTAATATAATCAATTAAAACAATAGCATTATTAACTACAATGCCAGCCAGCATAATGAAACCAAGTAAGACAAGTATATTCAAGCTGGTACGGGCTAGTAATAAAGCTATAATTACTCCAATTAGAGCAAAGGGTATAGAAAATATAACGGCAAAAGGAAACAATAATGATTCAAACTGAGCAGCAATAATCATAAATACTAAAAGTATAGAGAGAATTAAAGCAAAGAAGAGATCACTAAATGATTCGGTCATCTGTTCGAATTCACCAGAAAAGTTGTAATAGTATCCTTCGGGAAGAACTAAAGAAGCCAATTGCTGTTGAGCATCCTGAATTACCTCACCTAAAACACGACCACTTACATTTCCAGTAACAGTCACCAGTCTTTGTTGCTTTTCTCGGTTAATAGTTTGCGGTCCTACTCCCATCTTTACTTCTGCCAACTCTTTTAAGGGGATTTGCAGACCGTAAGCAGAACTAATAACTAAATTCTCTAATTCAGAGATTTGTTCTACATTTCCTCTGGCTAACTTTACGGTGATATCATATTGTTCTCCTTCTTCCAGATAATAACCAGCCACTTTCCCTAAAAGGGCATTTTGGATAGTTGTAGCAATTTGTCCCGCTGTTAAACCATAAAGATTGGCTTTTTCACGGTCAATATCAATATGTACTTCAGGGAGCACTTCCTCTATACTACTCTGTAAATCATAGACTCCTTCTATTTCTGATAATAAAGAAATAACCGTATCGGCAATATATTCCAATTCCGAAAGAGAATCACCAGTTATCTTTATAGAAAGTGGTGAGCCAGTAACAAGAGAAACACCCTGTTCGCCAAAATTAATAGTAGTATCAGGAAATTCCCCTACCTTAGCACGTAAATCAGCAATAATCTCCTTAGTACTCCTTTCCCTTTCCCTCTGGTCAACCAGAGTTACCATAATGGTGCCACCACTACTGGTAGATTGACTCATTCCCATACCTCCACCACCAACGATAGAAAAAACATATCTTACTTCTGGAATCTCGCTTGTTATACCTTCCACAGTTCTTATCACTTCTTCAGTAACCGCTAAGTTAGTCCCTACTGGTAAAGAAATATTAATATTGAACATCCCCTGATCTACAGAGGGCATAAATTCTGTCCCTACAATTGGTATTAAGCTAAGAGAAACCATAAAAATAACTATAGCTCCTATAACTACTATACCCCGATGCCTCAAAGACCATTTGATTAAGCTACTATATTCCTTCTTAACAAAATTAAAAAGACTGCCACTCTGGGAAAGAAAAGAGTTCTTTCTAACACTATCCTCAGAAGAAGAAATTACTTTATGCTCATTTTTCATCAGCCTGGAAGAAAGCATGGGAATCAAAGTCAGAGCCACAAACAAAGACATCAGTAAGGAAAAAGTAATAGTTAGTCCCATAGTTTTAAATAATTCACCAGCAATTCCTGAGACATAAATTACCGGTAAAAAGACAGCGATAGTAGTTAGGGTAGAGGCAGTAATGGCATTACTTACCTCATTGGCACCATAGTCAGCTGCTAAGGAAGACTCTTCTCCAAGTTGGTGATGACGGAAGATATTCTCCAGCACAACAATAGCATTATCTACCAACATACCTATCCCCAGAGCTAATCCGCCCATAGTCATCATGTTTAAAGTCAAATTAGAAAAGTAGAGTAAAATAAAAGTAGAAATAATAGAGATAGGTATGGCTACACTGATGATCAAGGTACTCTTTAAGCTTCTTAAAAAGAGGAAGAGTACTATCACCGCCAGAAGGGCACCGGTGAGACCTACATTTACCACCTGAGAAATGGCTTTTTTAATGAAATCGGAAGAGTCATAGGCTACTGTAATCTCCACCTCATGAGGAAGAAGGTCTTTAATCTTTTCTAGTTCTTGATAAACTCGATTAGCAACAAGCACCGTATTACTGCCGGATTCCTTCTGTAAATTGAAGGAAATACTGGGCAAGCCATTGATATAGGCAATAACATCCCTTTCTTTATAAGTATCAATTACCTGGGCGACTTCTGTTAAATATATTTGCCTACCTTGCATATTAGATAAAACAACTTTTTCGATATCTTCCAGGTTCTTAAAACGTCCCAGAGTTCTGACTAACAAATCAATATTCCCCTCTCTCAGAGTTCCTGCTGGTAAATTGATATTTTCACTGCCCAAAGAGGCAATAACCTGAGCAAGGGTTAAATTGTTAGCCCGCAGTTTTTCATTATCTACTGAGACTAATATTTCTCTTTCTAATCCACCACTAACAGTAGCTCGTGCAATTCCTTCTAATCTTTCTAATTGCGGTTTAACTAAATCCTGAGCAAATTTTTGAAGTTCATTCAGATCGTATCGCTCGGAATTCATAGCTAACATCATTACCGGCATAATGGTTGGGTCGAATTTAAAAACCATCGGAGCACTAGCTCCCTCTGGTAGTATTCTTTTCACCTGGTCTATTTTTTCTCTTACCTCTAAAGTAGCTATATCCATATTAGTTCCCCATTGAAAAGATAACAGTATTATGGAACTACTCTCCTGGGAATAAGAAGTGATAGAATCAAGGCTCTGCAGGGTACTTAATACTTCTTCTAAAGGAATAGTGATTAGAGTCTCTATCTCTTCAGGAGCTACGCCAGGATAAGATACCAGCACTGCTGAGACGGGAAAAGACATATCAGGTAGAAGGTCTAGACCTAATCCCTGGTAAGAAATTAGGCCAATAACTATTAAGCCTATAAAGAGCATCAAGATAGTTACCGGTCTGTTGACTGAAAGTTTTGGTAAACTCAATTAATAACCTCCTCTTTTCCCCTATTTATTACCTTTACTCGATCTCCATCTTCCAGAGTAAGGCTCCCCATGATAACTACCTCTTCATCCTTTTGTAAACCATGTACTATTTCCACCTCATCACCCTGAGTAATACCAGTAGTTACCGCCCTTTTTTCGGCAATTTCACCCTTTAGAACAAACACAAAAAGGCCATTACTTTTTCTAGTTATGGCGGTAATGGGCACAATCAAAGCCTCAGGATTTTTCGCCACTACTATATTGGCCCGAGCAAAAACTCCGGGGGGTATCTCTACGGGAGGAGAAATAATTTTTATTTTTATTTCCATTCTCTTACTTACTGGGTCTACAGTAACTCCTTTGGTAGCAACTTCACCTTGAAATTTAAGATCGGGGAAGGCATCAATTAGTACTTCAGCTTCCTGCCCAATATGTACAGCAGCAATATCCTTCTCAGAAATACCTGCTTTGACATACAATTCGCTAACATCTAAAATAGACAAAAGTGGTACTGCTGTGCTAACCATCTCGCCAATTTTGACATTAATACCAGTTACTCTTCCACTTATGGGGGCTCTAATAAGAGTATTGCTCAGCTGGCTTTGGACTATTTCTAAAGCAGATTGTGCTTGCCTTACTTGTGCCTCTACTGCTTTAATATCCTCCTGGGAAGGGCCTTCTTTAATTAGTTCATATCTTTCAGAAGCTGCCTGGTATTGTGCTTCAGCTATTTCATACTGAACTTTAGCCTGGTCGTGTTGCTGCTCAGAAACAGCTCCTTCGGCAAATAGTTTCTTTATGCGCAGATAATTCTCTTCTGCACTATCTCGACTAATTTTGGCTTGCTGTAAAGCCGCTTCTGCTTGTTTAATTTCCTGTGGTCTGGCACCAGCCTTAAGCTTTTCTAAAGTAGCCTGTGCTGAATCAAATGCTGCTTTAGCCTGAGCTACTTGAAGGCGAATCTGCTCATCATCTAAACGGAGCAATAAATCACCTTTTTCTACCTGGTCTCCTTCGCTTACTAATACTTCTTTTACCTCCCCCATTATTTTGGCATTTACCCTAACGGTTTTAGCCGGTTCTACCAATCCGGAGACGGTTAAAAAAGATTTAATCTCACCCTGTTTCACCTTTGCCACCTCTACGGGGACAATTCTTTCCTGTTGTTGAACCTGAGGTAGAGTAACATCTACTTTCCCCGACTGGTTTGGTTGAGTTAATACCCGAAATGCTAATATTCCTATTATTAGCAAAAGAATAATAAAAAAAAGTGTACGCCTTTTTATTTTCATCAGCTAAAATTTCCTCTCTTATTATTGAGTATATAGTATATAGTATTTAGTATATAGTAAATTCTAATGCTCCGTTAACTAAGGTAGGATAGTTATGAGATCGCTTCACTAACGCTCGCAATAACATTTTTATTTTGTCATTGCGAGGAGCAAAGCGACGAAGCAATCTCATTCACTTCTACCCGCATCTTTAGTCTAAAAACAGTTAACTGCAAACTGATAACTATTTATCACCCTCACCTTACCTCTCCCTTCTAAGGGAGAGGATTAGGATGAGAGTCTTAGCATATTATTAATACTATTTTTTATTCTTGCTTAAGATAAAGATTCTAATAATATTGAAATTTCAAAAAAATTCCAATATTCAAGGGGAAGAATTCCCCTTGAGAACCCCTGAAATAACTTCCGACTAG